>JANLFX010000137.1 GCA_024653325.1 Anaerolineae bacterium | reverse complement strand
GGGATGGGTGAGGTAGTCACCACACGGCAAATCTAACAATGTCGAGATAGTTACCGGGGACGGCTCAAGACCACAGAAGTGCAAAGATCGTGATCTAGATAACAGCGGGGGAGAGTCATTGAAAATGATGAGCATCGAAGAATACCTGGCGCAACTGCAACAAATTTTAGGACGATTGTCCCTGGATGACATTCAGGGTGTCGTCAAAACCCTGTTAGAGGGGCATGAGGCTGGAGCCAAGGTGTTCGTCATCGGTAACGGGGGTAGTGCGGCGACAGCCTCTCACTTGGCATGTGACCTGTCTAAGAGCACTATTATCTCTGGTGTGCCTCGCTTCCGGGTGATTGCTCTGACTGACAACACATCCCTGATAACCGCCTGGGCCAGCGATATGTCCTATGGAGATATTTTTGTGGAGCAACTGCACGGCCTGCTGGATCCAGGTGACATTGTTATCGCCATCAGTGCCAACGGAAATTCGGAATGCGTAATCCGGGCGGTGCGGATGGCCAAATGGCGAGGGGCCAGAACCATTAGTTTGACAGGTTGTGGGGGCGGTAAGCTCGCGCCTCTCACTGACGTAAGTGTGGTGGTGCCATCTGCCTGCCAGGAGCAGGTTGAAGACGCACACTTAGCTCTGACCCATTCAATATGTATGGCTCTGTACCAGACGCTAAGAAAAAAAGCTCGCTTCTCGAGGGGGCAATGGCAGGGGGTTGAAAGATATCGGGGGATTTGGAAGGAAGGACGGCTGCCTTTTGCCAAAGTGCATCCCGAGGACGACCGTGGGGTGCAGGGCAGTTTCAGCGAGAAGATCGGGGACAGCGTGCCGGAAGAGAGCTCACTGGAGATGGCAGTGCAGAATAGCCCGACAGGCTGCATGAGCGTCCGGTTGGATTCTCCAACTGCACCCAATATAGATGCCAGCACCGAAAGTCCACCAAGACCGGCGTCTGATCCAGCGGAGAACCCTGTATTCCGTTGGAAGCTCAAGTTGAAAAAGGAAAAGTCTGGAGATTGAGAAGAGCGGTGTTCATAGACCGCGACGGGGTCATCTGTCGCAACCGTCATGACCATGTGAAGTCCTGGGACGAGTTCGTTTTCTTGCCCGGAGCAAGGTTGGCCCTGGCCCGCCTGGCCGAGTCTGAATTGGCGGTAGTCATCATCACCAACCAGGCAGCGATCAATCGCGGCCTGGTATCGGTGGACATAGTAGAGGACATCCATCGGCGCATGGTCCAGGCTATCCAGGCGGCGGGCGGGCGCGTTGATGGAGTGTTCTACTGTCCCCATCGTCCGGACGAGCAGTGCACATGCCGTAAACCGCAACCAGGGATGCTCCTGCAGGCGGCCAGGGAACTGGATGTGGACTTAAAGGGTTCGTATCTTATCGGTGATGCCTGGAGCGATATGCTGGCCGGGCAGGCGGTAGGCTGTCGTTGCTACATGGTACTTACCGGGCGTGGCCGGCGACAGTTTCTTTCCTGCCTGCGCAAGGGATTGGTTTTGAATCAGGGCCAGGGAAACAATGGCTTTCACCTGGCGCGAAACCTGCAGGATGCAGTACGTATGATTCTTGCCGACATCATGTAGGATAACCCTTTAAGTCGTCCTAACCCAACCAAGCCGGAACCAAACAGGCAAACCACAAAGGGCACGAAGGGCACGAAGGAGACCACGGCTTGTACCTTTGTGCCCTTGGTGTCCTTCGTGGTTCATTTAAGATACTACTGATTGCAACTCACAGCGCTATGAATGACATTGGAAACATCTCGCGGGAAAAAGACGCGGCCGCCGTGGCTGCGGAGCAGGGCCGTCTGCGCTATTATCTGGCGGGCCAGTCCACAAGCCTGGGCCGATACGTGCTGGAACAAGCTTTGTTTCTGCTTCTGAGTGGGATGCCCAGTCTGGTGGGGATTGGTCTGCGGGCGCTGGCCTACAAACTTATCCTGCACAGCCAGGGCCTGCCGGCCATCGAGTCGCACGTGCGGCTATGCCTGCCGGCCAATATTACCCTGGGGCGCAACGTTTACCTGGATTACGGAGTGTATCTCCACGCCTGTCCGCAGGGCATCGTCATCGGCGACGATACTTTCGTGATGCACGGCTCGGAGTTACACGTGTACAATTTTCGCGGGCTGCCTCAATCGGGTATCTGGGTGGGCCGCAATTGTTTCCTCGGCGAGTTCACCCTGATCCGCGGGCAGGGCGGGGTGCACATCGGTGATAACGTGCTGCTGGCCCCCCGCGTGCAACTCCTGGCAGTAGATCATTTGTACGAAGACGTCACCCGCCCGGTGATTCAACAAGGCATCCGGGGCCGGGGGATCACTATTGAGGATGGGGCGTGGATCGGCGGTGGGGCCATCGTGCTGGATGGGGTGTGCGTGGGCCGGAACAGCGTGGTGGGCGCGGGTTCGGTCGTCACCCGCGACGTGCCACCCTATAGCGTGGCCGTCGGTTCTCCGGCGCGGGTGATCAAACAGTTGGGGGCAGCCGGTGGGCAGGGTGACGAGTGAGTCGGGCCTGGCGGATGCCCTATCGGCGGCGGTTCGTGGCCGCCTGCTGCTTCGCCGCTACGACCGCTGGGTATATCATCGTCTCCGCCCGTTCCTCGGCCAGCGGGTATTGGAAGTAGGCTGCGGGCTGGGTAACTTCACCCCCTTTCTGCTGGACCGGGAACTGGTAGTAGCTACCGACCTCTCGGCTGAGTACTGTACAGCCGTGGCTTCTCGTTTCCTCGATGCATCCAATCTCATTGTCCGGCCTCACGACATCACCGCCGACCCAGCGCCTTTAATCGAATATGGCTTCGATACCGTGATCAGCCTCAATGTTTTGGAGCACATCGCCGACGACCTGGCAGCCCTGCGGAACATCCATCGAGTGCTGGTGCCAGGCGGTGCGTTGGTGCTCTTGGTGCCGGCCGTCCCTGCCTTGTACGGCACATTGGACGCGGCCATCGGCCATTGGCGGCGCTACCGGCGTGACGAGCTAATCCGCAAGGCGACGGATGCTGGCTTCATCCCTGAGACGTGCTTCTACCTCAACCTGTTGGCCATCCTGGGCTGGTGGGTGAGCGGCAAGCTCTTGCGTCTGCGCATCGCCCCCGCATCCCAACTCCGGGCTTTCGACCTCATGGTTCCTCTTTGTGCTTTCCTGGAGGCGCTACGTCCCCCACCCATCGGTCTCTCCCTGGTGCTAATCGCCCGCAAAGGGTAGGGGCGACCCCATTAAAGGTGCGACGCACTTTCGAAGTGTGTCGCACCTTTACTCCAGAACCTTTTTCCCATTTGACTTGGGGGGGGGGAGTGTAGTATAATGATGTTGCAAGATGAACCCCCAGAAGGACAGGCGGACGGAGACTGGCGAGAAAGATAGCAGGAGGAAAAGGACGATGAAGAAAGTGTGGAACTTTCTGAACACCACCCTGGGAGTGGGGTTGCTGGTAGCCCTGGTTCTGGTGTTGGTGGCGTTGTTTGGAGGGCGGAACGTGGTGGGGCCGACGGGCCAACCGCTGGCTACGGCAGTAGTGGAGGCGACGCCGACGAGCGCGCCTGAGCCACCTTTCTCGGTAGAGGACATCCAAATAGCACGAAGGTATCCGCTCGAAGTCGAAGGGGAAGTGTTGGCAGACAATCCGTGGAATCTTTATCCAGTCCCTCTCTTCTCGCCAGATGGCACGACGATGCTTTTTAGAAAGCGCGTGATAGGTGGAGATGAGCTATGGAAGACTGATTCGCAAGGAAAGGCAGCCCAACGTCTCCTTGAAAAAGTGTGGGAGTATGCCTGGTCTCCTGACGGAGAATGGATCGCTTACACACAATCTATTTCTGAAGGGGGGGCATCTCTGTGGGTAATGAGAGCTGATGGATCAGAAAAACAGCAAGTGGGCGAGCAGCTCAAAACCGGGCAGGTTCAATGGTCAGGCGAAGGCCGACTGGTCTACATGGCTGCGAATAGGTCCATTATGGATGTTGGCCGAGATGGTGCTCGAGTCAGGCAGCTAGTTCCCCCTCTAATCCCTTCAGCGAACCGATTTGCCATATCGCCACAAGGTGACCGCTTGGCTTTGGCCACCGAACCTGAGGTGTGGCTGATTAATCTGGAAAAACCTGAAGAGCCAATAAGCATTGCCCCTTATTACGGAGCTTTCGAGGGAAGTATCGCCTGGTCACCTGATGGTAGCAAAGTGGCCTACTCATCTCGGTCTAGTATTTATATTGTAGATAAGGATGGAGAACATATCGCCAATGTGAAAACGGCCTGGCAGCCTTGGGACCTTGCCTGGTCACCTGATGGGAAGGTTCTTGCCTTTATAGGACGCACAGAAGAGCGGGGCCTTTCCTTCGAAATCTATCTGCTCGACGCTGAAAACAAAAGGGTGAAGCAATTAACCGACGACAGGGAGGGGAACGTAGCAGGAGGAATGAAATACTCTTTGACCTGGTCTCCCGACGGCAGCAGGCTCATCTACGGAACTTCACAGTTGCCAGGACAGAAGGTGCAGGTCATAGAACTAACCACCAATACGAGCCAGGGTAAAGGTTATGATAAGGCTCATGTTGATGATGCAGAGGGAAAGATACTGCCCCCTTTCTCCCTGGGCGCTCAGAACAGCCGCACCCCGGTTCTGAGCGATTGCCCGTATCAGGAGGGGAATGACGGAACAATCTGGGTCTACAGGCAGCGGTATTGTCCTCCAGAGATACCTCCCGAAGAATGTACCCAGCAAATCCCCTTTGAGATAGGCATTTATGAAGAGGATCCAACCTGGAGCAATTACCTGGGAGGGGTGCTGGAATACGAGATCGGTGGCACGACGGAAACTCCCCTTGAAGACTGGCAACCGGAGATGGCGCGGGGCTTCTCGGTGGCAGCAAGGACGGTGGCTACCTTCTGGTGCCCGCGCTCCGTCGTGACCGATGTCAACAGGATAACGCATTATGGTCTCAATGATTGGCAATATCAAGCTTACCGGCCTGGCTGGTCTGCCGCCCGGGCAGAGGATTATCGTGGCTTCGTGGCCGATACAGAGAGTGAGTACCTGACCTACAATGGCAACCTCGTTTCTGCCCTCCAATACAGGAGCTATAGCGGCAGAATGACAGAGGCTGCAGATCCCAACCCCCCTCATAAGAGCATCTACGACCCCGTAGCCGCTGTGGATGAACCCCCGGGTCCTGGCCTCGGTCAGCACAGCGCCAATCACTGGGCCATGGGGCTGCACAATGAGCAACTTGGTGAACCTGTCAATGTTCCCAACGTTCAGTGGTCAGAGTATCGCCAGATCCTCGTTCACTACTACACCGGCGTCCACGTCGAGGAGCACGAAGGCCCAATTCTCACCCCCAACCGCCGCTGGAACATGCTGGAGCACGACGTCCCGACCACGATGACTGCCGGCCAGCAGTACCCCCTCACCGTCGTCCTCCAGAACACGGGCGTTGACCCGTGGACCGCAGGTGATTTCTACCTCGGCTACCGTTGGTGCGACGCGGGCGGTGTCTCCTGCAGCAACTGGACGGCCGTCCCCCTCGATGCCGCTTCCTGGCCGGTGAACCCCGGCGACCTGGCCGCCGCCGAACTCACCGTGCAAATCCCCGCCTCTCCCGCCTCCTACCTCCTGCGCTTCGACCTCAGCGGCCCCGGCCAGAACAACTGGTTCGGCGAGCAGTCCCCCCACCCCTGGTTCGTTCAGGATATACCCCTGGAAGTGACCGCCCTCACCCCCGGCGTCAAGGAACTGACCATCGTCTCCCACGACCGCTGGTACGAGCCGGCCACGCGCCGCTTTGCTGCCGTGCAGGAGGCCGGCCCCACCCCCGGCAGCCCCTACGCCCTGCCCCAAGCCACACCCATCTGGGGTCAGGAACATTTGGACGGCACCACCACCATCCTGACCGAACGCTTCTCCATCCCCGAGCAGGCCACCGACCTCAACGGCACGGTCAAGTTCCTGGTGGACAAGGGGATCGTGACCCTGAAGTTGAACGCCACGCCCATCGCTCAGTACGACGCCTACTACCAGCCCACTCCCCAGGCCTATCCCCTGACCAGCCTGCTGCCGGGGCTGAACGTCTTCCAGGCCGACCTCTACAACCGGGCACGCCTGATTGGTTCGAGGCGCGGGCCGAGATCGGCTACCTGATCGGGGTGACGCCCACTCCCGCCCCGACGCCGACGGAGACGCCTACTCCGACCCCCATACCAACTGCCACTCCTGTCCCGTCGCCCACGCCGACCCACATACCAACCATCACTCCTACCCCGACGCCCAGGCCCACGGGTACTCCTTGTCCCTTCGAAGCCGCTCTGAGCGATGCGCCCGCAACCGAACGGGAGAGCACCTTGAGCCTGCTGTGGCGGGTGCGGGACGAGGTGCTGATGAAGGAGTCGAAGGGACGGAGCTACGTCGCCCTCTACGAGAAGCACTCCCCCGAAGTGGCGCGCATCCTGTTGTGGGACGGCAAGCTGCGGGAGCAGACGAGGGCTCTGGTGGTGGAAATGGCCCCGGCCCTGCGTTCGCTGGTGGACGAGAAGGCAAAGCCAGTGGAGATAAGTGGGGAGCAGGTGGCGGCGATGGATGAGGTGCTGGCCGCCCTGCAAGCCCAGGCGAGCTCCGAGCTGGCGGCGGAGATCGAGCAGTGGCGGAAACGTCTGCCGGAGTTCGAGGGCCAGACGGCCAGGGAGATCTGGGAACTGCTCTCCAAATGAGGCATCCATACCGCCTGGTCGTCATCTTCGGCTTCGCCGTGGTCTTGATCCTGGTCCTTGCTTTCCCCTGCCAGCTTCGTGGCCCCGACCCGTGGGCCTACTTCTACGCCATCCACAACTTTGCCCACGGCCGCTTCATTGTGGATGACGCCACCCACAACCAGCAAGCCAGAGAAGTCGAGTCTCAGAGTGGCCGTCTGACCCAGTACGTCCAGGTAGGGAAAAACCGCTGGGCGCTGGAGAAAGCGCCGGGCTATCCTCTCCTGGCCGTGCCTTTCTATTGGCTGGGTCTGCCCCATATAACCAATGTCACCCTGGCTCTGGCCGCCTTGGCCGTCATCTACGCCTTCCTCCGGCAACTCTTCGACGAGAGGGTTGCCTGTTTTGGCTGTCTCCTGTTCCTCTTCACCCCGGCCAATCTGGTCATGTTCCACGAAAGCTACATGGCCATGTTCGCCGCCAGTGCCCTCCTGACCATCGGTGGCGGCCTCTACTTCTGCTCCCTGTTATCAGAGAGACCACGCCTCCGTCCCTGGCTTCTTCTCCTGTCCGGCCTGGCCCTGGGTTGGGCGGCGGTCTGCCGGCTCACCAACCTGTTCGTCGTTCTCGTCTTCGCTCTGCATCTTACTCTCACTAACGGGCGCAAACTGTTCAAAGGCTCCACCCCGAACTGGCGGGAGCTGGCCTCCTTTGGCCTGGGTTGTGGTCTCGCCCTGGTCGTTCTGCTGGCTTACAATAGCCACGTCTTCGGCTCACCTTTCGATCACGGCTACAACTACAGTCCATATCATCCTACCCTCGCCTATCAGTACCTGGGCCGTGAAGGTGAAAGAGAGAAAACGTGGACAGTTGTGATCCAGAACGTGAGGAGTCTGAGCTTGCCCCTGACCCAGGGTTTCCCCCTCCTGATAATGGCTCTGCCCGGTCTGTTCTGTGCCTGGCGACGCCTTCCCAGGTCCATCTACATCCTCACCACCGGCTGGCTGTTGGCCGTCTATCTCCCGGCCATGCAGCTTACCTGGTTGCCTCGACTTCTGCGGCAGTATCCTGATGCGAGCCTTCGTCACTTGCTCCTCGACAGATATTTCCTGCCCGGACTCTTTCCCCTGGTTGTTTTGGCCGTCGCGCTGCTGCACATTATACTCAAAAAGTGGGGTCTGGCCCTGGCTGTGGCCTACGGACTGGTGGGTAGCTGGCTCTACCTCCGGGGCCTGGCAGTGAGGTAGAGAACGGTCGTTGCACGACTTCCACGAATGTGCGCAGATAAGCCAACCGCATTCGACAGTCCGTTCGTATCCTCTCAATATCTTAGGGCCAAATAGCCTCTGAACATTTTCGGCGATATGGATGCGCCAACTTGTTGGCGTTTTTGCCGGCCAGAACCCGTTTCCGCAGAACCGAAACAAGTTTCGGCATCCATCCCCCAACTTATTGGGAGCTATAGTTTCCGCTAATTTGGTCTACTGCCGGATGGCAGCGACACGCGACATT
>JANLFX010000136.1 GCA_024653325.1 Anaerolineae bacterium | reverse complement strand
GGCTTCAGCCGTCCAAGAGAGCGAAAAGCGGCTGAAGCCGCTACTGCGACCCCCCACATCTCGTGCTCTCCCCGTCGCTAATCCCAGGATGGGGACGCCCCGGAATTCGCCAGAGTCCTTAAGATAAAAGTGCGATGAGCCATAACCTAGCTGAATCGGGGATCGTAATCCCCGCTGACCGAGAGGGTGAGTAATCCGGTGGACCAGGTTCGGAATCTCAATCCTTGCTTCTAAGGTGGGGGAAAAGAATCACGTCGCGGATGGAAGACTGATCGGTGAGAAGCATGGTCAGACGGTCCACGCCCATACCCCAGCCGGCCGTGGGTGGCATGCCGTAGCGCAGGGCCAGCAGAAAATCCTCGTCCATCGGATGGGCCTCTTCGTCACCGGCAGCGTAAGCCTGCCTCTGCTCCAGGAAGCGCTGCTCCTGATCCACCGGGTCATTCAACTCGGTGAAAGCATTGCCCATCTCCAGTCCGCCGATAAAGAACTCGAAACGCTCCACATGGGTTGGGTCATCGGGCTTTTTCTTGGCCAGGGGAGAAACTTCCACCGGATAGTCGTAAAGGAACGTGGGCTGAATGAGTTTGGCCTCAACGTAGTTGGTCAGGGTTGGATCGATCAGTTTCCCCCGGGTAGCTTTAGGTTCTGCCGCACCGCCGTAGTTGCGGATGGCTTGAAGTAGGCTCTCGGCGTCGGGATAGGCCTCGTAGTCTATGCCTGTTTCCTCGAGAATGGCCTGGCGCAGCGGGATACGTCTCCAGGGAGGTGCCAGCTCGATCTCATGGCCCTGGTAGGTAATGCGCGTGGTGCCCAGCACTTCTTGAGCTACTGTGGCAATCATCTCTTCGGTCAGGTCCATCAGGTCGTTGTAATCAGCGTAAGCCCAATAAAACTCCAGTTGGGTAAATTCTGGGTTGTGTTTGTACGAAACACCCTCATTGCGGAAATCGCGACCGATCTCGTACACCCGCTCGTATCCGCCCACAATCAGCCGTTTGAGGTAGAGTTCAAAGGAAATGCGCAGGAACAGGTTCTGGTGGAGCTGGTTGTGGTAGGTGACGAAAGGCCTGGCTGCCGCGCCGCCATAGATGGGTTGCAGGATAGGGGTCTCGACTTCCAGAAAACCCCGGGAGTCGAGGAAGCGGCGCAAGGCGCTGACGATGCGCGTGCGGGTGATGAATACCTGGCGCACGTCCTCATTGGCAATCAGGTCCGCGTAGCGGTGGCGGTAGCGAGTCTCCACATCCTTCAAGCCGTGCCATTTCTCCGGCAGGGGATGCAACGATTTGGCCAGCATTTCGAAGTTCTGTACTCTAACCGTGATCTCGCCAGTACGGGTGCGGAACAGCGTGCCCGTGACTCCGATAAAGTCCCCCAGGTCGAAATCGCGGTCAAAGAATTCATAGGTTTCCTGGCCCAGGTCGTCCTGGCGCAGGTAAATCTGCAGCCGGCCACTGCCGTCCGCGATATGAGCGAAAGTCGAGCGGCCCATCGTGCGCACACTCATCAGCCGCCCGACCACGCTGACCGTTAGCTCGTCATCCTCTCCCGCTTTTTCGAAAGCAACGATGGCCTCTTGGGTGGTGTGCGTACGCTTTACGCGCGGCGGATAAGGATCAATGCCGCGTTGCCTGATCCGTTCGGCCTTGGCCAAACGTTGTTGTTCTAAATCACTGAGAGGGCTCATGTTATTCCGCCTGTTCTCCACCTATTCGATAGCCACAATGCGAAAGTGTAGTACTCCGTCCGGTGCGTCTACGAACACATCGTCTCCCACCCGGTGCCCCAGCAAAGCGCGGCCCAGAGGCGATTCGTTGGAAATCTGCCCTTGTGTTGGGTCTGCCTCCGCCGAACCGACCAAGCGATAGGTCTCGCTGGTATCAGAACCGTCTTCAATGATGGTTACTCGTGAACCTACTCGCACGTCTTCTGCGGCTTCTCGCTCTTCTATAATGACTGCGTTGGTGAGCATGGTCTCCAGGGTCAGGATTCGTCCTTCAACGAAAGCTTGCTCATTTTTGGCATCATCGTACTCGGCATTTTCGAGGATATCTTCTTCCTCCAAGGCTGCTCGCAGGCGTTTGGCAACTTCCTGCCGGCGTACTGTGCGCAGGTATTCCAGCTCTTGTTCCAGCTTCTTTAGCCCATCTGGGGTCAGATAAACAGTGTGCTCGCTCATCTGATCATTTTCTCCTCGGAAAATGGGAATGGCGAAGGAGAAAAATCCTGTCTCATCCTACGCTCAATATCTTAAAACGCGATAGGCCTGCTGGGGTTTTGACGGTCACCTCTTCGCCAGCCTTGTGACCCAGCATAGCCCGGCCCAGGGGGGATTCGTTAGAGATTCGCCCTTGCGAGGGGTCTGCCTCGGCGGAACCGACTATCTGGAAGGTTTCTGGTTCACCCCCGTCCTCCACAATTGTCACCCGACATCCCAGGGCTACGATATTGGTGTTGTGGTCTTCCTCAATCAACACCGCGTTTTGGATCATGGTTTCCAGGGTCATGATCCGCCCTTCCAGGAATGCCTGTTCTGATTTAGCCGCATCGTAGCCGGCGTTTTCCATGATGTCACCGTCTTCCTTGGCCGTGCGAATGTGTTCGGCGACTTCGCGACGACGCACTGTGCGCAAGAACTCGAGTTCTGCCTGGAGCCGGGCATATCCTTCCTTGGTCAATAATGTTCCTTCAGTCATCCGTATCAGCCCTCTCGTGTGGTGCTTGACAGTAAAAAAAGAGCGCCTGTGGCGCGATACTCAGAGCGCTCACCCCGCTATTGATACTCTCATCTGGACTCTGGCGTTTTGGGCTCGTAGACGACTTTAGTCGTCTGCAGGCGGAAAAGAGCGACTGAAGTCGCTACTACGAATCTACATCTTGTGGCAATGAAACAACTGCCTACAATGTATAGCGGTGCTCAAAATTCGCCAGACTCCAGTCTCATAACAAACGACAAAAACTGAGAGCTATTATCTCTCAGCACATTTATAATTATAACCCAAATTGAAAGATTTGTAAAGTCTCGGCGGGACGTGGGGGGTATACCACAGAATTGTCGGTGAATTATCTGCTGTGGCGTGGTCTCCTGACCACGCTGCCAATGCTCGGCGGGGTCAGAGACCCATGCCGAGCGGGGTGTACTCCTATTCCGGAACGAGCTCTTCACCCAGAAGTCCTGTACCGGCCGGGAGGGATTTCATCTTGGTAGATGGGCAGGAGCACGGTGAAGGTACTGCCCTTGCCCACTTCGCTTTCTACCCACACCCGGCCATTGTGTTTTTCCACTATAGATTTGACAATGGCTAAGCCCAAACCGGTGCCGGTGATATTCTCAGTCTCTGCACTTTGCACGCGGTAAAATTTCTCGAAGATACGAGGTTGCTCCTCTGGAGGGATGCCGATGCCGGTGTCGCTTACGTTCAATGCGACCTGCGAATCATAATCGTCTACCCAGACGGTAATCCTGCCGCCTGCAGGAGTGTATTTGATGGCATTGCTCAGCAGATTATCCGCCACCTGTCGTAATCGCAGCGGGTGGCCCCATACCGGTGGGAGATGGGGCGGCAGGTCTACGACCAGGTTTTGCTGTTTACCTTTTGCCTGCTCGCGCAAACCTTCCACGGACTGGATAATGATTTCATCGAGGTTACACTTTTCCATGCTAAGATTGACTTCTGCCTCGATGCGACCGATGTCCAGCAAGTCATTGATGAGCTCAGTGATAGTGGTGACACCTTTCTGGATACGGCTGACAAAATCCCGTTGTTGCTCGTTGAGAGGGCCCACCACTCCCATCAGATCCACGAAACCCTTGATCGTGGTCAGGGGGGAGCGCAGGTCGTGGGATACGGTGGACACGAATTCCGATTTCATCTGATCCAGTTTCTTCAGATACGTGATGTCCTGCATCACCGCTACGCGGCCTACTCCGCTTATGGGTGATAAGGTCGTGTATAACGTGCGATCGCCCTCCAACGTGATCTCGGCCCGTAAAGGTGAGCTGTCACTGCTGGTTTGGGTAAATAGCTCAATCAAATCCTGATTGTGCACCACGTCTTCTAGTGGCCGTCCGATGATCTCTTCATCGCCCGGGCAGAAGGCACTTTTCGCCGCCTGATTGAACAGGATTATCCGGTTTTGCTCATCGGTGACAATCACGGCGTCGGCAGTGCGTCTAAGGATGGCCTGTAATTTTTTGTGCTCATCTTCAGTTTCTTGGAAAAGGCGGGCATTTTCAATGGCGATGGCGGCATAGTCCGCCAGAGCGGCTAACAGGTGCAACTCGTTATTGGTGAATACGTCATTGCTCACCCGCCTAGTCACTGAAAGGACACCGATCGCGCGCTCACCTACTTTCAGGGGCACCATGAGCAGAGCTTTCACCAGATAAGCTGTCTTGATTTTGTGCGTACCACCGCCGATGAGCACCGGGGTCCCGCTGCGAATCACGTTGCCGGCCAGGCTGTCTTGCACCTTCAGGCGGAAACTGCGGGCGGATTTCTCGTCCAATCCCAGGGCGGCGCGCATGTGCAACTCGTCGGTCTTTTCGTCCACCAGGAGCAACCAACCCTCTTCGGCCCCGGTGATATAAACCGCTGCCTCAACGACCCGGTTCAGCAAGAGGTCCAAATCCAGCAGAGACGTCACTGAACGCCCGATACCATACAGGGTGTTCAGTTCCTTCACTCGTTGTTCGAGCTGGCGGTTGACCTGTATGAGTCGCTCGGTAAGCTGGTCCCGCTCCTTCCGTAGCCGGGCTTCGGCCAGGGCCTGCTCGATGGCCTCCAGCATTTCCTCGATCTCGAAGGGTTTGATAATGTAGTTTTTCACTCCCAGGCGGAACACGCGCACGGCCAATTCTTCCGACCCGTGGAAAGTCATCAGGATGACGGGTATGTTCTTGCCGTGCTCATTAAGGGATTCCAGCACCTCAATACCTGTCATCCTGGGCATCTGCAGGTCCAGCAGGATGAGGTCAGGGTTCTCGGTTAACGCCTTGCGCAGGCCCTCTTCCCCGTCGCGGGCAGTGAGCGCCCGGTAGCCGTTGGGTTTCAGAACGTATTCAACTATGAAATCAATGTTCTCGCTCCGATCATCTACGACGAGGATACGTTCTCCGGCCAATGTTCACTCCTCGAATCAGTTCATAGCTTTGAAGTAGATCATCGCATTTCTTTTCCAGCTCTTTATGTATTGTACCACAGTCTCGTTATTTCGTAAACCACGAGCCGTTACTATTTGGTAATCAATTGGAATAGAATCGGGGACGAGGGCAAGTTGCCGGTTTCTGATTGCTCGTTGCTGGACAGGCATTGCGGCAACCGGAAACTTTGAACCTGGCCCTTGTCACCTCTCTTTTGCCTATGGCGAGGCCCTACCTACGATGATGGCGTAGGCACGGGCGTGGGAGGTGGTTTGGGCGTGTTTGTCGGCGGTGGCGGTGGTGGCTGTGTCGGCGGTGGCGGCTTGGTCGGTTGGGGAGGTGGCTCTACATGGAAGGTTCGTGTCTCACTGGGCGGACTGACCTCACCGAGCCGGATCTCACCAGCGCGACGGACCACGATCACCCGCCAATGGTAGCTGCCCAAGGGATATGCATTTTTATCCACTTCCCAAAAATTGTCTTGAGTCCAGTGCGCCGCTTCTGGCTGGGCATCGCCCTGCCACACTTGCACCTCGTACCAGTCACGGGAATCCAGGTTTTCAATGGGCTGCCAGCTCAGGGTAAACTTATACCCCAGATGCACAACGGCTCCATCGTTGATTTGCACCAGCGCGGGAGCTGGATATAGGATGGATAGGGCAGTGGGAGTGGGCGTTGGTGTAGGTGTGGAAGTGATGCTGGGCGTGGGAGTGGCTTCCGGCGTTGGAGTAAGGGTGTCGGTAGGCGTGACTCCGGGGGGCAAGGTGGGCGTGGTCGGAATGGCGACTGTCGGCGTGGCGGTGGGCACTGCAATGACCTGCAATTTCTCATCTGCTCCCACGATGGCCTGTTCCCCCGCGGATAAAGTGGCTTTTTGATCGCGAGATGTTACTTCCACCTGACCGGTATCTACACTCAAAAAACTGGATTCCTCTTCCAGCCACAGGCGGAACGTCGTGTCCGGCTGCAGCGGAGTGATAGCCATGCTCAACCTGCGTAGGGTGAACGAGACTGAAACATTGCGATCGGTATCCACCAGGAAGGAGCTGCTACGAGCGACGACTTCCAACGTTCCTTTCAGTAGCCGAAAGACAGGTCGCTCGTCAGGCGGCGTCGCCTTGATAATTTGTATTTCGCTCGCCGGCATCAGGCGTAGGATGCTCCGGTCCGACAATTCCAGCTCAGCATTCTCATCGCGGGCCTGTATTTTGTGATCGAAGCTGAGTTTGAGCTCGCCTTGTTCCTGTACCCAGGCATTGCCCCTCACCCGTTGCACCCACACTGAGCCACCGATCAAGTATAGGGTGATGGAGCCCTCGGTAATTACCGGCGGGGGTGTAGGGGTATTTCGATGGCAAGCTGTCAATAAGGAGAGTAGGAGGGTCAATAGCAAGATCATCCGCGTCGGCAGACCAGCCGAGTTTATTCTCTGCCGCCAGGAGCGAGGGGCGAGGTGAAGACAGCTCACCGGCGAAACAGCACGTTGTTTGTCTCCATGCCTCAACTCCAACATTGTCATTATTCCTTCCGCGCCGGAGCTGTCCAGAAGACTTACCGGTCCAGGCGAGGTGAGGACTACGGCATGACCGGTTGCCCACTGATCCAGCGCAAGATGTCATAATATGAGACCAAAATCATGAATCCTAGCAAGATGACGATGCCGATCAGATGCACCAGGCCCTCCCGTTCCGGCGCTATACGTCGTCCACCGCGCAGGGCCTCGATCACGAGAAACAACAGCCGTCCACCATCCAGTCCGGGGAAAGGAACCAGGTTGAGAATGCACAGATTAACGCTCAAGAAAGCGATAAGGTTCACCAGGCTCACCGGGCCGGAACTGACAGCTTCCCCGGCGACACGGGCGATGGTGATCGGGCCGCTTATATCAGGGGCGATGATGCCTTGAATCATCCAGATTATTCCCTGGATCATGCCCAATACCATGAGCCCTGTGGTTTGAATTCCCAGAGGAATTGCCTGCCAGACCGGATAATGAACTCGCTGGAATACGGAGTAAGTGATTTGCACGCCCATTGCCCCTTCGTTCTGGGGAGGGTGTTCACGGGGCGTCAGGCGGATGGTGAGGTATTCCTCGCCGCGTTGGATGTAAAGAGTGACCGGCAACCCCTCCCGTGACCTGGTTTTCTCCACAAGTTCAAAGGGGCTCTGCACTGGCATGCCATCAATGCTAAGTACCAGGTCATTCACCTGGATGCCGGCCCTTTCCGCCGGCGAGCCAGCGCTCACAGCCTGGACCCGCACTGGGCTGGGCAGTCCTTCATCCCAACCTACCAGGTAAATGGCGGAGAACAACAGAATAGCCAGCAAAAGGTTCATCAGTGAACCGGCTGTCAACACGCCGAAGCGGGCTAACCATCCCTTGCTGGCCAGGCTGCCTGGTGCTGATGGGTCTTCTTCGCCTAGCATCTTTACGTATCCGCCGAAGGGGATAGCATTCAGGGCGTACCTTGTGCCGGCCTCGAATTCCTCGACGTGAGTGGCCCTTTCGGCAGGCGGTGCTTTCGGATCTACCACCTCGATGTCGGTCAGGAAACGCCGCCCCTTATTGTCGGTTTCATAACTGTATCTGACCAGCGCTCCAGCTCGCAACCCTTCTGGCAAACGCACGCGGCGATGATCAATGATTAACTTTGTCCGGTCTGCTACGAGAAACCCCCGGCCACGCCATAGCGTGAGCAGGCGTGGCGGGTAACCAAAAGCAAACTCCTCCACCGTCACACCTGTGAGTTTGGCGACGATGAAGTGCCCAAACTCATGGACTAGGACCAGAACACCGAAAACTATTAAGAATCCCACAATTGATGTCATGAGAGTAGGAAACATGATTGTCCTTTATGACTGGTACTTGACCGTTATGGTTTGATAGATAAACCCGCCCGACCGTAAGCGTTCGGGCTAGGATTGAAGGTCCGGCGGGTCTTATCAGGAATGCACTGTGTTAAATTTATTATACTGCTTTCCTGTTCTCATTGCAAGAATGGTGACGAGTGCATTTCCTATTGGTTCAAATGACCCCACCGTGGTAGAATATAACTAAAACCACAGG
>JANLFX010000135.1 GCA_024653325.1 Anaerolineae bacterium | reverse complement strand
AATGAAACAATTGCCTACAACTTGTAGCGATGCTCAAAATTCGCCAGACTCCAGTACTTGAACCGGAAACGCTGGTGGACGCGGTGGCGGTTGGTGAACGGCTGGATCTGGTATGCCGCGCTCTTCTTCTTGTGCCTGGACCCGTTCTATTTCGCCGTGCTTTCCCTTCTCTTCGGCGGCGATGTGGATGCCGTCGCCGCCGTGGGCTGGTCGCCCTGGCCGGTGCGCCTGGGGGCGTTGGCTGTTCTGGCCCTCAACGCCTGGCTGATGGTGCGCTGGTGGCAGGAAGCCAGAATTCACCCTGAGAGATACCCGGTTCCCGGAGGGAGATAAATGCACGAGACAGACCTCATCAACTGGCTATTGGCTGCCCGCACGCCGTCCCTTCGTTACCTGACGCTGCACCGATTGGTGGGCCGGCCTGAGACGGATTGGGAAGTACAGGCTGCCTGGCAGGAGATGCAGATCACCGGTCCCATTCCTGCCATCCTGGCTGAGCAGACAGAGGCTGGACACTGGCGCGGGGAACGAAGTTATTACACCCCCAAGTACACCAGCACTCACTGGAGCATGCTGCTCCTGAGCGAGCTGGCCGCCGACGGCCAGGATGCGCGCCTGCGGCAAGGGGCAGCCTTCATGTTGGAGGCCACCAGCAAGGAGTTAGGGTGGGCGCTTGAAGGGGGCCGGCACGGGCTCTCCTGTTTCTGGGGGAACCTCTTGCGCTACGCGCTGCACCCCAGCTATGGGGAAGACCCCCGCGTGCTGGCCATCGTCAATTACCTTGTGCACGACGCTGAGGCCCGCTGGCGCTGCCCCTACAACGACGGGCTGCCCTGCGCCTGGGGCGCGGCCCGTGGCCTGTGGGGGCTGGCCGCGCTGTCCGCTCAAGGCCGCTCCCTGGAGGTGGAAACCGCCATCCAGAGTGGCCTGGCCTTCTTGTTGGAGGATCACTCTCTGGTCGCCGCCGACTACCCGTCGCCCGGCCGAGTCCATCCGCTCTGGTTTCGGCTCAACTTCCCGCTCTTCTACCAGGCCGACATCCTCTTTGTGCTGCGGGTACTGGCCGAACTGGGAGCCCTCGACTACCCTGGCGCCGGCCCGGCGCTGCACTGGCTGCGCACTCGGCGCAAGGCGGATGGCCGCTGGCGCGGAGCCAGCCCCTTCCGCCAGCGCACGTGGGCCGCCCTGGCCGATCAGGAGGAAACCGACCGCTGGGTCTCCTTGCAGGCGGCCATGGTTCTGCAGCAAGCTCGCGGTGTGGGATGAAGTGGAGGAAAGAAGCATGAGGTCGAGAGGCCTGTGGCTGTGGCTCGTCCTCTGTGTTACAACGGCCTGCACCTCTTTACCTCCCCCGAGTCCCGCTACATGGATGGTTGCCCCGTCTCCGTTGCCGGCTGCAACGGCGCTTCCGGCGCTCGTGCAACTAGATACTACCGGTGCCGTGGCCCTGCTGGAGTTCTGCCAGACATTGAACCAGGGACATTCGTGGGACGAGGCCGCCATCCGCCGTATGGTGAGCAGCCCGCCTTATCAGGTGTTGCTTGCGCATCATAGCCGAATGGATGCCAGCGTCACAGGGGAAGCCTTCGTCGAGATGTTGCGGGCCTTGCAGAACGGGGAGCGCTTTGCCACAGACTCAGAACGGCTGGCGCGCATAGATGCGGCCTATCGCTCCGCCTGCAGCCAGGTGCCCACCCTGCAAGCGCGGCTGGAACGGCTGACCGACCCCCGTCTGATCGAGGGGGCAACCGCGCGGGCCAGGGAGGCGCTGCCACCTCAGGCCCGGCTGGAAGCCACCGTGTACTTCCTCTTCGACGGGCGCAGTTCCGGCTACGTGGTAGACGCCGCTATCGTGGTGGACCTGCTGCAAGTCTCCAGTGCCACTGAAGTTGAGGGGACGCTGGCCCACGAACTGCATCACATCGGTGCCTCCTCGCTGTTGCCGGAGCCCTGCCTTGAGCCCCATCTGGGGGTCGCCCTGGGGACGCTGGCGGAAATGGTGCAGGAGGGGGCGGCCACATACTGGGTGGATGGCTGGCGAGCCTCTCCTGCTCAGACGAACTTTGCCCTGGTGGAGGCGTTCTTGCGGGATGCCCTATCAGGGCGGATGGACCCTGGACAGGTGACAAATCGGCGGGCCGAGCTGGTGCAGGGTTGGCGCGGGCCGCTTTATCAGGTGGGTAACGAGATGATCGCTACCCTTGTCGCCGCCCGGGGTGATGATTGGGTGCAGGCTCGTCTGGGTGATCCGGTGGGATTGCTGCGTGCCTGGCAGGAAGAAGCCGAACCAGGGCTCGCTTTCGACCGGGCAATTTTTCAGTTGTTGGACGAGGCCGGGGCGCAAGGAAAATGTTTGGCCTGGTTCCAGGCTTCAGGCGCGGTCTCAAGGTGATCGGTGTTTAAGCTTATCCGAAAAGTAGGGCAGGATGGCATATCTTGCTCTGCGAAGAAGGCTTTAGAGCGGTTAGCCTTTTTGTCTCCGGTTTATCAGGTAGAATCCGGGGAGGGGGTTGAGGATGGGTGAGAAGGAGCGCCCCTGGCGCATTCTGCTGGTGGACGACGAGGAAGCTATCACCTCACATCTGGCTCCATTTCTGGAAAGAGCCGGATTCTCTGTCACTGTAGCCGCCGATGGGGAGGTGGCCCTGCGACTGGTGGAGGATGTTGCCCCTGACCTCATCGTCCTGGATGTGCTGATGCCCAGGCTGGATGGGCGGGAAACGCTGCGTCGCCTGCGCCAGGCCGGGGACTGGACGCCGGTGATCCTGCTCACCCAGGTCGGCACACCTGCCGAGCGGGCCATGGCCCTGGAGGAAGGGGCCGACGATTATCTGAACAAGCCTTTCGAACCCTACGAGTTGGTCGCTCGCATCCGGGCCGTGCTGCGTCGAGTTCAGCGAGGTGGTCAATCCCTGGCCGGGGCCCGCAGGTTGTGCTCCGGCTCTCTGGAACTGGACCGGCAGGCTCGGCGGGTCATCCTGGACGGGTGCGAGATCCCGCTCACGACCAGGGCGCTGACCTTACTGGAATACCTGATGCTTCACCCGGACGAGGTGTTGAGCCGGGAACGGCTGTTGGATGCCGTGTGGGGCTGGGACTACCCGGCTGCTACCCGGGCTGTGGATACCCGCATTGCCGAACTGCGCCGCGCCTTGGACGATAGTGCCGAGGACCCTCAGCTCATCGAAACGGTGATCGGCGAGGGGTATCGTTTCATTGGGCGGGTGGAGGTGAGGGAATGAGAAGATACTGGCTGACACTCCTCCCTCTGGGTCTGGGGCTGGTCCTGGCTGCCCTCTGGCAGGCTGGTTTATGGCCGAACCCCATCCTCTACCTGCGGGTTGATGTGGGCACTTTACTTCTGCTTCTGGGTTTCCTCGGCAGCCTGGTCTGGGTATTGAGTCTGGCCCTGTGGACCACGGCCGGCCGTCGCGGTGGCGAGGAAGCCCAGAGCTGTTTCCGCCGGGAGCAGGCCGACGCCCACCGCCGTTTCATCCGTCGCCTGGATCACGAAATCAAGAACCCGCTCACTGCCATCCGCGCCGGCCTGGCTAACCTGACCGATCAGGGCGATAGTGCCATCCTCTCCAGCGTGCGGGCCCAGGTGGACCGCCTGGCTCGCCTGAGTGCCGATCTGCGCAAGCTGGCCGACCTGGATACACAGCCGGTGGAACGGGAGCCCGTGGACCTGAGCCTCTTGTTGACCGAACTGGTGGAGCTGGCCCAGGAACGGCCAGAGGCCGCCGTTCGTCACCTCCGGCTCACCCTGCCCCAGGCTCCCTGGCCTCTGCCGTCGGTGGCCGGGGACCGTGACCTTCTGTTTCTGGCCCTGCACAATCTGGTGGATAATGCGCTCAAGTTCTCTCGTCCGCAGGACACCATCGAAATTCGGGCTTTCGAGGATGGCCCGGCCGTAGTCGTAGAGGTGGCCGACACCGGCCCCGGTGTCAGCGAGGATGAGCTCCCTCATCTGGGGGAAGAACTGTATCGGGGCAATATGACCAGGGATGTCGAAGGCAGTGGCTTAGGGCTGGCCCTGGTCCAGGCCATTGTTGCCCGTCATCAGGGAACGATGGTTATTCGCAGCCGCCGGGGGCAAGGGACGGTGGTTTCCTTGCGGCTCCCGGTGGCTCGCTGATGTATCAGGGTCGTGACATAGTGTTTCGAGATCGCTACCCCTTTGCCATAAAGGTGTCACACGGGCATGATAGCATAAGAGCAGCGGCTGAAAACTTATCTTTAGGAGGTGTAGAATGAGAAAGAGCGGTCTTCTTCTGCTGGCCCTGCTGTTTCTTTTAACGCCCGTAGCCTGTCAAGGCACCCTGGAAGTGGGTATTGAGCATACCCCTACTCCGATGCCTGACCTGGGCAAACTGGCCTACGTGCAAGGTGGCGACATTTGGGTCAAGGCCCTGCCCGATGGAGAGCCTCAGCGGCTCACCACTGACGGCCGCAACCGCGAGCCGCGCTGGTCTTCCTCAGGTCAGTGGTTGGCCTTCCGCAAGGGAGATTATCAGGTCTGGCTGATGCGCGGCGATGGCAGCGACGCGCACGCTTTGAATGACGGTAGAACCGTGGGGGCGTTTGTCTGGGCGCCGGGGAAGGATCGGCTGGCCTACGTGTGGGGTGAGGAGGATTTACAGGCAGTCAACGCCGATGGCACAGACCAGGTTGTGCTGGTGCCTCAAAACCCTTCTGAGCGGATAGGTCCCATTGCCTGGAGCCCCGATGGGGCCTGGATCGCCTACGAATGGCGCCAGCAGGAGTCCAAACAACCACTAATCTCTCAAGGCCTGAGGAAAGTCTCGGCAGATGGAGGAGAGCCTGTCGAACTCTATGCTAGTGGCGTACCGGAGAAGGGGGAGGCCCTCCTGGCTGGATGGAGTGGAGATGGGCGATTCCTCCTTTTCTGGCAGGGCGAGATTCTCTCTGCCTCGATGCTCGCCGATGGCGTACCCCTTTACGCTCTGCCCACCGAGGGCGGCACGCCGGTGCGGCTGGATGAGGCTGTCCTGTTCCACTCCGACTTTGTCGCCCCGCAACCGGCTGGCGGGGGGCAGGTGGCGATCATTGCGGGAGCCTATCGCGCCGCCTGGACGCGCAAAACCCTGCGGATTGTCCTGCCGACCAGCGGAGAAGGTGAGATCCTTACTCCAGCAGACCAGGCGGCTTCGTCTCCTGCCTGGTCGCCCGATGGTCAGCGTATCGCCTATGTCGCCATGTCCGATCAAGGGGATTTGGTCGAGGGCGAACCGGCTCGCCAGGGGTTAATGCAGCGTCGTCTCTGGGTGGCGAGTGTTGAGGGCGAGCCTCAGGCTCAACAACTCACCAGCGACCCGGCTTACCGCGATGAGTATCCCCTCTGGTCAGCTAATGGGAGTCACATCCTCTTCGCGCGCCTTAACGCCGAGAATCAGGCTTCGCTCTGGCTTATCCCCGTCAAGGGCGGTGAGCCATTGCAGGTGGTGAAAGAGTTAACGCCAACCCCAGAATGGTTCGGCTACTATGGCCATATTGACTGGGACGGCCTTTTCGACTGGTGGACGGGCCCGCCTCAAACCGAGGTCTCTGCCCTGACGGTGGAAGAGTACCCCATCGTAGTCCAAGAGATGGACACTCCCAGCCATTTCGAGTATTTCCGGCGGATTCCATCAGAGGTCTTAGAGCGGCGGCGCGCCTGGCGCGAACCGTCTGCCGAGAAGCTCGTGGAATCTTGCAACACAGTTCTGATTCCCTTCGGCTACCGGTTGGTGCTCAAAAGGAAACCAGGGTGGGATCGCCCCTTCTACGATCTATACCAGGAGGAGTCTTTGCTCAAGTCCGATTTGGATGCTATCTGGCCCGTTTCCGTGAACGACACAGGCGACGATTTTGCCCTGCTGGTGGAAGAACTAAATGGACCAACTTTCCTGGTACGTCGAGAAGCCATTGAGAAGTGGGATCAAGACCGCCACTGCTACATGCCGCCCATCTTCGTGGGTGATGATTTGGTAGCTGTGGAAGTAGACGAGCAGCACGAGCGGTATGTCGTACGACGAGAGGGCAAGATGGCTTACAATTTCACCGCCCTCGTCGCCCCCGGACCCCGGGCTGATAATCCGGTCAAGGGGTTATGGTCATGGGATGGGCACTGGGTCCTGGAGGTAGATGGGCAGGTGATAATGGGCGGCCAGAATCTGAACCAGGACCTGGGATACGCCGAGATCTTCGGCTGGCGGCTTCTGAAGGGGCAACCTTTCTATTTTTTCAGGAAAGACAACCACATTGGCATCTCTTATGCCGGCCAGGCGTTGTCGTACCAGTATGATGAAGTGATCCACTACCGCTGCTGTGAACCGGCCGCCTTCAATGTGTTCGGGAATGAGACGATGGTCTGGTTCCACGCCCTGCGGGATGGAATGTGGTACTACGTGGAAATGGGAATCTATGGTGAGGATCAGGGATAGAATGGCGGGCAGATGCAGATTGCTCTGCTTGATAGTCGTAGCCGGATTTTTCCTGGCGGTTCTGCTATACTCCGCCTGGGCCGACGATACTTTCCTGGGAGCCGTGGGCTACGGCGTGGTGCCTCTGGATAACGATCAGGTGACGATGGCCGCTGAGTGGGTAGAGGCGGAGGTCCGTGGCGATCAGGCCTGGGTGACCTGTGTCTTCACTTTCACCAACACCGGACCAGCCGTCGAGGTTCTGATGGGCTTCCCTCAGGCCTGGTCTAGAGGGGGTGGGGAATCGGAATTACTGGATTTCCGGGCCTTTGTGGACGGAGAGGAGGTTTCGGTCATCTTCCGGCCGAATGGTCAGCCGCAAGGCGATTGGGATTACGCTGGCTGGCATACTTTCAGTGTCCCCTTCGCCGCTGCCCAGACCCGCATTGTCCGCAACACCTATCATGGTCGTCTGAATTTGGTATCTAACGGCGACCGCGCCTTTGAGTATATCCTGCACACCGGGGCTACCTGGTACGGTCCCATCGGACAGGCCGACATCGTAGTGCGCTGGCAAAAGGACCGGGACGTGAGGCCGGATACCATCTCTGCCGGCCCGCCGGGTTATGTTCAGGGCCAGCGTGAGTTACACTGGCACTTCGCCGATTTGGAGCCCGATCATGAGGATGACATCCGGGTGTTCTTTCGTCCCGTCTATGGCCCGCACAACCTGGGCGTTGCGACAGCCTCTTCGGGACAGGTTCAGCCAGTCAAAACAGGGTACAATCTGCCTGCGGCCCTCTTTTCTGATAGCGATCCGGCTACTGCCTGGCGATCGGAGGGCGAGGCGAAGGGAGCGTGGATTATCTGGAGCTACGACAGCTACCCCCACTATGCCACTCCTACTCTGGGATTGGGCATCCTGCCAGGTGTGGCTGGCAACAGGGACGCCTTTCAAGCCCACGGCCGGCCTAGTGAAGTGTTAATACGCCTGGCTCAGCTGAAAGGTGGTGTGGAGGCCCTACCGGCAGTTTCTCATGCACAGCGCTCATTTCTCGATCCAGGGCCCGAATGGGAAATCACGGAGCACCGTCTGGTTCTGGAAGATGCTCCCTGTTGGCAATTCATGCGCCTGGAGAAACCGGACATCGTCCTGGCCTTCCAGGTGGTAATAGAGGGTGTCTATTCCGGCGAACAATACGATGACGTAGCTATTGCTGAGGTACTCTTTCCCCTTCTGGAAGAGGATCTGGGCTCTGTACCGGCGTCACCCACGGATGAGGGAGGTCATGGCATTTTAGCACCCTGGGCAGCGATGATGGTCGCCAGTGTTTCGGCTGCCCTTATCTCAGTTTGGCTACGGAAGAGAAATACGCGGAGGGAGTGATAACACGTTGGTCCACTTCTGAGAGCTGGGGGAAGGCAACAGGCCGGCTGTGTTCTGGGCTTGTGCCAGGTGATCAGCACTGGGTCATAGTTCATGTGCATCCTGCTTTATTCTTGACCGCACTTTGTGCCATGAGCCAGTAATCAGGAAACTTTCGTCCATGCTGTCAACCATGCGAACGAATTTGGGCCATGGGACAGCGAAAGTCAACACCCTGGAGGGAACGCAGGGGCGAGCAGATACATCGAACATGCCAAGTACTGCCCGCGGACGTGTCGCCTGGAGCTCTTGATACGGATAAGAGACGATGGAAGCACAGCCTGAGCCAAAGGGGGCGATGACCGCATAAGGATCAGATTCATCAAAGTTTGCCAGGGTAAACAGGCCGGAGAGGACATCGGATGGAGCAAAGAACACGACTACTGCTGGATCATCCTCCTCATCCATCCTGTCCCATCTCTTGAACACCACGTATCTGCTATAGTTTCCGCTAATTTGGTCTACTGCCGGATGGCAGCGACACGCGACATTG
>JANLFX010000134.1 GCA_024653325.1 Anaerolineae bacterium | reverse complement strand
TTTCTCTGGGCCTCAAAAGTGTAAACCTATTTCCTCCAGAAAATGAACCATCCCCTTCCTTTGCCTAAAATCACACCGGTTCACTATCGCACCCTGATTCGGGTCTTTGAACTGGATGGCTTTACTGTCAGCCGACAAAAGGGTGACCACATTGTAATGACCAAACCCGGTGTATCACGTCCGCTGGTGATTAAGACCAGCCCTTGAAAGGTATCAGTGACGCACATCCGTACCAATCTGGCGACAGCCGGGATGAGCTGAGAGCGATACTTTCTGACAGGAAGACAAACTCAAAGGGGCACGGGATGCTCGCTTCCCGTGCCCCTTTTGAATCGGTCAGGTGATTACGTCTTCCGCTGCGGGCTTCCTCTCAGCGCCGCCGACGCTTGGTATACAGGTCCAACATCACCGCCAGGATGAAAACCACACCCTTGATCACCCGCTGATAATAGGCCGAAATTTCCAGCAGGTTCAACCCGTTGGAAAGCACGCCCATGATGAACGCGCCTACCAGCGTGCCCCCCACACTGCCCACCCCGCCAAATAGCGAGGTCCCGCCCAGCACCGGCGCAGCGATGGCATCCAGTTCCAGGCCGACGCCGGCCGTGGGTTGCGCCGACCACAGGCGGGCGGTGAGCAACACGCCGGTCAGGGCCGCAGTAAAGCCGCTGATCACGTACACGGCGATCTTAATCCGCTCGGTTTTAATGCCAGCCAGACGGGCGGTCTCCTCGTTGCCGCCGATAGCGTACACGTACAGGCCAAAGCGGGTGCGGGTAAGTACTACGTAGGCCGCAGCCAGGGCCAAAACGAGGATCAGCACTGGCACCGGAATGGGGCCCACCTTGCCGGTACCCCAGAACACGAAATCCTCATCCATGCCGGCGATGGGCTTGCCCTGAGTGTACACCAAGGTCAGGCCGCGGCCGATAGCCATCACCGATAGAGTAGCGACGAAGGGCGGGATGTTCCCTTTGACGATGAGCAGGCCGCTGATGGTGCCCAGAGCACACCCGATAAGCAATGCCAGGCCAATGGCCAGGTAGGTGTTCATACCGTCCCTGACCACCCAGCCGGCGGCCAGCGCTCCACACAGGGCCACTACCGAACCCACTGAAAGGTCAATTCCGCCGGTGAGGATGGTGAAAGTCATCCCGATGGCCACGATGGCTACGATGGAAGTCTGCAAGGCTACGTTCAGCAGGTTCGAAGCGGTCAGAAAGCTCTTCGATAGCAGGGTCAGGGCTACACATAAGGCCAGCAGGATGAGCACCACGCTGTAACGGCGCAGCAGTTCGCGGAGTTCGACGGTGCGCGGTCTAGTTTGCATTGCCCTTACCTCCCGCCGCGCAAAGCATGATGGCATCCTGGGTAGCTTCTTGTCGGCTGAACTCACCCACAATTTGCCCCTGACGCATGACTAAAATGCGGTCGCTGATCCCCAGAATCTCCGGCAGTTCGGATGAGATCATGATTATGCCCACCCCCTCGCCAGCCAGCCGGTTCATCAAGGCGTGGATTTCCGCCTTGGCGCCCACGTCAATACCCCGCGTCGGCTCGTCGAGGATGAGCACTTTGGGATGCAGGGTCAGCCACCTGGCGATGACTACCTTCTGTTGGTTGCCGCCGGAGAGGTTGCGCATGCGTTGGCGCAGGCTGGGGGTACGGATGTCCAATTGTCGCACGTAGCTTTCCGCCAGGCGGTCCAATTCGCGGAAGCGGGGAAAGCCCAGGACGGAAAAACGGTCCAATATCCCGATGGTGATGTTCTCGCGCACAGCCATGCCCAGGAACAGTCCTTGTTCTTTGCGATCCTCCGGCACGAAACCCAGGCCCAGGCGGATGGCTGCATGAGGGGAATTGATGCGTGCTGGCTGTCCGTCCACCCAGATTTCGCCGCGCTCGACCGGATCAATGCCGAAGAGGGCGCGGGCCAGCGGGGTGCGGCCCGCTCCCACCAACCCGGCGATGCCCAGGATCTCCCCGCGATGGAGTTCCAGGCTGACGCCGCGCAAATCGTTTCCCCGGGTCAATCCTCGAACGCGGAGGACTACATCCTGACGGGACACTTCCTGTTTGGGGTACATCTCACCCAACTCACGGCCCACCATCATGCGCACCACATCGTCCATGCTTACCTCGCTGATGGGGGCCACGCCGATCAGACGGCCGTCGCGCAGCACCGTTACCCGATCGGCTACCTCGAAGACCTCTTCCAGGCGGTGTGAGATGAAGATGATAGTTACTCCCTGGGCTTTCAGGGTGCGCATCACTTCAAACAGCGTCTCTGTCTCGCGCTCGGTCAGGGCTGAGGTGGGTTCGTCCATGACGATGATATCGGCGTTGAAAGAAAGGGCTTTGGCCACCTCGACCATTTGTTGCTGGGCGATGGGCAGGTCTGCCACCGCGGTGAGAGGGTCCAGGTCCATGTTCAGGCGGGCCAGTTGCTCCCGCGCCTGGGAGTAAAGTTGAGGCCAGTTGATCAGACCGGGCAAGGGGCCACCGGGTTCGCGTCCCAGGTAAATGTTCTGTCCCACGTTAAGATAAGGAATGAGAGCCAGTTCCTGATGGATCATGCTGATCCCCAGTTGTTGGGCGCGTCCCGGGCTATCAATTTCTATCTCTTGCCCGCGCAGGATGATTTGCCCGCTATCGCGGGGAATGGCCCCGGTGAGGATTTTCATCAGCGTGGACTTGCCTGCCCCGTTCTCCCCCACCAGGGCGTGAATCTCCCCCCGGGCGACTCGAAAAGTCACGTTGTCCAGGGCCTGAACGCCGGGAAACCGTTTGCAGATTTGTTCCATGCGCAGGATGAAATCGTCGTGGTCCATTTATTTCACCCCGATCCCGCCGATCAGAGACCGGCCAGGAACCTTGATGAGACGAGATGCCATCTCGCCCTACGGCGTCGGTAGGGAAAAGGCGGGCGGATCGAGGCGACCCGCCCGCCCAGTACTACCAGTATGCTACTGCACCGTCTCCGGCGTTACCAGGGAGAGAGGCACAGGGATGAATTTCTCCACCGTTTCGCCGTTGAGGTACTTGACGGCCATCTCCACCCCCAGGATGCCCATCTGGGCAGGCTGCTGGGCGACGGTAGCTGCCAGCTTGCCGTCCTTGACGGCCTGCACCGCATCGTCAATGGCGTCGAAACCGACGAAGATGATGTCCTGAGCGCGGCCGGCAGCTTCCGCGGCCTGGATGGCGCCCAGGATCATCTCGTCGTTGTGGGCGAAGACGCCATCAATCTCCGGCTGGGCCTGGAGGATGTTCTCGAAGACGCTGAGGCCCTCGGCGCGGTTGAAGTTGGCGGTCTGGCGGGCGACGATTTCGATGTCGGGGTAGTTGGCCATGACCTCGTTGAAGCCCTGACCACGGTCACGGGCGGCGGAGGTACCGGCAATGCCCTCCAGTTCGACGACCTTGCCCTTACCACCGAGGAGCTGAGCCAGGTACTCGCCGGCCATCTTGCCCCCGGCGACGTTGTCAGAAGCGATGTGGGAGACGATGTCGCCTCCGGCGGCGGCGCGGTCAATGGTGAAGACGGGGATGCCGGCGGCATTGGCTTTCTGCACGCTGGGCACCACCGCGTCAGCGTCGGTGGGGTTGATCAGCAGGGCATCCACCTTTTTCTGGATGAGGTCTTCGATGTTGGTGGCTTCCTTGGCCGGGTCATCCTGAGAGTCCACGACGATGAGCTTGACGCCCAACTCGGCGGCCTTCTGCTCCGCCCCTTCTTTCAAGGTGACGAAGAAGGGGTTGTTCAGCGTCGAAAGCGACAGACCCAGGGTGAACTCCTTGGCTGTCGGTGGCTGGACCTCGCCCTTCACCAGGGAAAGTGGTACGGGGATGAATTTCTCCACCGTTTCGCCGTTGAGGTACTTGACCGCCGTTTCCACCCCCAGGATGCCCATCTGGGCAGGCTGCTGGGCGACGGTAGCTGCTAGCTTGCCGTCCTTGACGGCCTGCACCGCATCGTCAATGGCGTCGAAACCGACGAAGATGATGTCCTGAGCGCGGCCGGCAGCTTCCGCGGCCTGGATGGCGCCCAGGATCATCTCGTCGTTGTGGGCGAAGACGCCATCAATCTCCGGCTGGGCCTGGAGGATGTTCTCGAAGACGCTGAGGCCCTCGGCGCGGTTGAAGTTGGCGGTCTGGCGGGCGACGATTTCGATGTCGGGGTAGTTGGCCATGACCTCGTTGAAGCCCTGACCACGGTCACGGGCGGCGGAGGTACCGGCGATGCCCTCCAGTTCGACGACCTTGCCCTTACCACCGAGGAGCTGAGCCAGGTACTCGCCGGCCATCTTGCCCCCGGCGACGTTGTCAGAAGCGATGTGGGAGACGATGTTGCCTCCGGCGGCGGCGCGGTCAATGGTGAAGACGGGGATGCCGGCGGCATTGGCTTTCTGCACGCTGGGCACCACCGCGTCAGCGTCGGTGGGGTTAATCAGCAGGGCATCCACCTTTTTCTGGATGAGGTCTTCGATGTTGGTGGCTTCCTTGGCCGGGTCATCCTGAGAGTCCACGACGATGAGCTTGACGCCCAACTCGGCGGCCTTCTGCTCCGCCCCTTCTTTCAAGGTGACGAAGAAGGGGTTGTTCAGCGTCGAAAGCGACAGACCCAGGGTGATCTCTTTGGTTGGTGGTGCAACCTCGGTAGCCGTAGGGGCAGCAGGGGGCTGGGTAGGGGTAGCCGTGGGCTTGGCGCACCCACCCAACAGGGCCACTACTGCCAGCAAACTCATGGTAACAAACAACAAGCGTTTCATCTTTCTCCTCCTCTTATCTTGCGAATTGAATTTAACGACACGCGACATCGCAGAAGCAACTGTTTAAGGAACCCCCTTTCACCTCTTTTAGCATCCCTCCTTTCACATCGTGATCCAGGATTTGCTGATTCGCTGATTTGCTGATTTGTTGATTTGCTGATTTGTTGATTTGCTGATTTGTTGATTTGCTGATTTGTTATCGCGCAGCTCTGTGAAGCAACAGTGCCAGGGCGATCACCACTCCCTTGACCACCTGCTCATAAAACGATGAGACATTTAACAGATTCAACCCGTTGTTCAACACGGCGATGATCAATACCCCCAGCAGGGTGCCCCCCAACCCGCCTTCACCGCCGGCGAAGCTGGTTCCACCCACGACCACGGCGGCGATGGCGTCGAACTCGTAGCCCTGACCGACAATGGGCTGGGCCGAATCCAGGCGGGCTACCAGGATCATCCCGGCCAAGGCGGAGAGAAAGCCAGAGATGACATATACGAGAGTGATATAACGTTGGGTAGGAATGCCAGAGAAGCGGGCGGCGGTCGGGTTGTTGCCCAGAGCATAGATGTACTCACCCACTCGCGTGCGGGCCAATAGCAGGTAGCCTGTGGCGAAGACCAGGACGGCGATGACAATGGGCATGGGCACCGGGCCGATGAAACCGGCTCCCAGAAAGCGAAACCCGGCGGGCAGCCCGGTGATCGGCCGCCCCTGGGTATAGGTCAGGGCCAGTCCACGGGCCAGGGTCATCATGCCCAGGGTAGCAATGAACGGCGGGATGCGCCCCTTAGTGATGAGCAGCCCGTTGATCAGCCCCAGGACAGCCCCCAGAACCAGGCCGGCTGCCACTGCCAGACCCACAGGCCACCCCCGTTGCAAAAAGTCAGCAGTAACCACCGCCGTCAGCCCCAGGATGGAACCTACGGACAGGTCAATGCCGGCCGTGAGAATAACCATAGTCATGCCTACGGCGATGATCCCGTTGATGGTGGACTGACGCAGAACGTTGACCGCGTTGGAGACGGTCAGAAAGCGGTTGGAGAGCAGGGTGAGGGTCAGGGCCAGGAGCAGAAAGGCGATCACCAGACCGAATTGCTGCAAGTAACTCCGCAGGCTGCGCGTGCTGCCCATACCTCTTCCCCCTAGAAAATCACGCCGGAGATGAGAATGACGTTGGCATAGGGAGTGCATTCCCCAGTGCGTACCACCGCCCGTGCTGACCGCGTGCGCTCTTTGAAAGTCTCGTGAGGTACCTGGACAATGGGCACATCGCCCAGCAGTTCTGTCAGGGCCTTGTACACCTCCGGGCTGCGGACCGGCATCTCTTGAGCGATGATAGCTTCTTCCACCTGCAATTCGCTGAGAACGACGCGTACCGTGTCAAGGAAGGACGGTAGCCCGCAGGTCAAAGCCAGGTCAATACGCCTGGTTTCCGGCGGGATGGGCAGGCCCGCGTCGGCGATGACCAGCGCATCTTTGTGTCCCATGCTGGCTATCACTTCTGAAATATCCTTGTTCAGGACACCGGTTTTTTTCATGGACTCCTCCGCTTTTGTAATCAGAGCATCGGGCTACGAGCGTTGCGCCAGGAACTGCTCGACTTCCTGGCGGGTGGGCAGAGATGGTTGCGCGCCCAGCTTAGTCACGGCCAGGGCGCCAGCAGCGTTGGCGAAGCGCACCGCGTCTGGCAACGGCCGTCCTTCCGCCAGGGCTACCGCAAACCCGCCGACGAAGGCGTCCCCGGCGGCCGTGGTATCCACCACCCTCACCGCATACCCGGCCTGGTGAGTAATGCCTTCGTCGTTGGCCAGCAGAGCTCCCCGCTCCCCCAAGGTCAGGATCACCGTACTCACCCCGCGCTCCCGCAGATTGATAGCGGCTTTCTGGGCAGACGATGGATCGGTGACCTGGATGCCGGTGAGCAAGGTGGCCTCGCTTTCGTTAGGGATCAGGTAATCCACCAGGCGGAGAAGAGCGGTGTCCAGCGGACGGGCCGGGGCCGGATTGAGGATGACACGCGCACCGTTGGCGTGGGCCAGTTCGATCGCCTTGGTCACGGCCTCTAATGGGCTTTCCAACTGGCAGATCAATATGTCGGCGTCGGCGATGGCTTGTCTGGTGGCTTCCACGTGCGCCACGGTCAGGCGCATATTGGCCCCGGGAGCCAAAATGATACTGTTTTGTCCTGTCGCGTCCAGGGTAATCAGGGCGATGCCCGTTGCTTCTCCGGGGTCTACGCTCACATGGGTGACATCAATACCCTCCTGGGCCAGATTTCGTTGCTGAGCCCGGCCAAAATCATCGTTTCCTACCCGGCCGATCATGGTCACCTGAGCGCCCAGGCGGGCAGCGGCCACGGCCTGGTTGGCTCCTTTACCACCAGGGATCACGCGGAAATCGGAGCCGATGAGCGTCTCGCCAGGAACAGGCATACGTGGGGCACGAACGACCAGGTCCATGTTCAAACTGCCAACGACGGTGATGCGAGCTGGCATGTCACTCCTCCCTTTGCAAAATGGCACACGAATCACGGATAATTAGTTCGGTGTCCAGCAACCGTCTCCGGGGTGGCAAATCTTTGTTCTTGATCCGTTCCACGAGCATCTCGGCAGCCATCAGTCCCATCTCGTATTTGGGCTGGGCGATGGTGGTCAATCGGGGGGTGGTAAAAGAGGCCAGGGCAATGTCGTCGAAGCCGACGATGGAAAGCTGTTGGGGCACATGGAGTCCGACCTCGTGGGCTGCACACAGGGCGCCGATGGCCATCAAATCATTGCAAACGAAAACAGCGGTAGGTGGGGGGGATAGGCGTAAAAGGGTGCGCATGCCCTGGTATCCGCTCTGGCTTTGGAAATCACCGGCCAGGATGAGGTTCTCGTCCACCGGGATGCCGGCTTCTTGCAGGGCATTGCGGTAGCCGGTGACCCGTTCGGCACTGGGGGTGAGTTGGGAAGGCCCGGTGATACAGGCGATGCGCCGATGGCCGAGGTCCAACAGATAGCGTGTGGCCTGGTATCCGCCGCGCTTATTGTCGGTGAGCACGGAATCCATAGCTAGCCCTAAAATCTCGCGGTCCACGATCACTCCCGCTATCTTTTGGGTGGACAGCATTTCGATAGCGGCCGGGTTACTGCCGGCGGAAACGAAAACCAGGCCATCTACCCGCTTCTCGATGAGCAACCCCAGGTAGTCCATCTCCTTTTCCAGGTTGCCGTCAGAGTTACAGAGGATCACATTGTAGCCCATCTCGAAGCTGGCGTCTTCGATGCCGCGGGCGACTTCGGCGAAGAAAGGGTTGGTGTTATCAGGGATGATCATCCCGATGGTGTGAGTGCGTTTGCGGCGCAGGCTGCGGGCCACTCCGCTGGGTTGATAATTGAGCTCCTCGATGGCATCGAGCACTCGACCGCGCAGTTCCTCGCTGACGAAGCGCGTCTCATTGAGCACATGGGAGACGGTGGTCACGGAGACCCCGGCCCGTTCGGCAACATCTCTGATGGTGGCGATAGTGGCACCTCCCCGTCGTCACCGCTCGCGCAACCGATTGCGCAAACGATTGCTTAAAGTATAGCACAAAATTCTGGGGAAGTCAATAGTGAGAAGTGACGGTGACTGTTCGACAACCGGTAAAATTGGTGTAAGATTAAGAGCAGACTAGACCG
>JANLFX010000133.1:5052-8764 GCA_024653325.1 Anaerolineae bacterium | reverse complement strand
AATCGGGAGGATTTTGTCAATGTGCCATCTTTTTGCTATACTGGACATGAGCGATGTGATAAATGGCCTCCAGTTGCCGGTTGCGTTCCTGTAACTGGGTGATCTGGCGGGCCTGTACGATGGCCGAATCGGCCTGGCTGGCCGCGGCATCCAACAGGCGGCGCATAGCCTCGTCGAAAGGCCGGTCTCGGTTTAGCAGGAGCAGCGCCCCCAGGGGTTTGTCCTCGGCTCCGGCCCATAATGGGGCGGCTAACAGGTGGTGCAGCCCTGCATTTTGCAGCTCAGGGCCTGCTTCCAGGATAGAGGTGGTCTCCAGGGCCAGAGCCTGGCGGATGGCCTGATCCAGGATAAGGTGCGGCAATTTGCCAAACACCCCCAACCGGTCGTCAACGGCCCGCAGTTCCGGTTCCCCAGTAGCCTCGTCCACCACGCTCAGCAGAGTCAAGTCGGCTCCCAACTGCCCAGCAACCGCCTGAGCCACAGAAGTTAGCAACCGCCGGGGCTCGGTCACAGTATCTCGAATGCGGTCCAGCGCCACGATTATTTCCAATTCTCTGGCCTCCTGACTTTTGCCCCCCACATTCTCTCTGCTCATGTCAGACATCGCTGCCCTCCTTGTCCCCCCAATCCGACCTACCACAATATCTGTTTACCGCAGAACCCCGCGGAGAACGCAGAGAATCTGGAAAGTCATTTACCACCCGGCGAATGCCATCCCTCAGAACCTTAACGTTGAACCTGGTCAGCCGATTAAGCTGATAGATCCGATGGATCGGCTCAATCGGGTACATCGGCTGACCAGCATAGGTTTTCCCCTTCTGCCTCAGCGCTCTCTGCGTGCGCGGCGGTAAACACTTACCTACCACATTATATCACGGAAGGGCCTTCTCCGGCAAGCACTTTCGCCACTGCGTCCTCGATTTCCAGACAGGGCTGCCCTGCGGCTTTGCTCAGATGGATCAGGAACTCCACGTTGCCCGCCGGGCCCAGTAACGGCGAGGCCATCAGGCCGCGCACGGCCAATCCCCGTTCGATGGCCCAGGTGGCGATGCGGCGCAGCACGGCGGCGTGGACCTCAGGGTCCTTCACCACGCCACCTTTGTCCACCTGTTCCGGCCCAGCCTCGAACTGGGGCTTGATCAAAGCGATTATCTGTCCATCCACCTGCAGCCAATCCACGGCACGGGGCAGGACCAGTTCCAGGGAGATAAATGACACATCAACAACCACCAGGTCCACCGGTTCCGGCAGGCGTTCCAGGTAGCGGGCGTTAGTACGCTCCATGACTACCACCCGTGGGTCACGGCGCAGTTGCCAGGCGAGCTGGCCGTAGCCCACGTCAATGGCGTACACGCGGGCCGCGCCCCGCTGCAGCAGGCAATCGGTGAAGCCGCCGGTGGAGGCCCCCACATCGGCGGCGATCAGACCCTCGACGGTGACGTGAAAGGCGTCCAGGGCCGCTTCCAGCTTCAGCCCGCCCCGGCTGACGTAAGGCAGGCGGGCGAGAAGCTCAATAGCCGCGTCTGTTGAGACTCGCGTGCCGGGCTTATCTACCACCTGGCCGTTGACCAGCACCTCACCGGCCATGATCAGCCGTTGGGCGCGGGCGCGGCTACGGGCCAGACCCTTTTCGACTAACAGAACGTCCAACCGTTTCTTCGACATCTCGATTACAAGCCCCTCACGCAGTGAGGGGTCAATGACCGCTTGCCCACCACCACCGCGGTAACAGCTCCCCCGCCTGCGGCGGAGGCTTCCCGCAAGCCCCGCCTACCCCACAACTCGCCGACCGGCCTTGATCACCGTCCGCACGGGGTTAGTGCCGAAGCGGTATGGGAGGTGTTGATAGCCGGGCAGATCGAGGATCACGATGTCGGCCTGCTTGCCCGCTTCCAGGCTGCCGACCTGGTGGGCCAGGCCCACGGCGCAGGCAGCGTTGATGGTCGCCGCCACAATCGCCTCCGCCGGGGTGAGCTTCATGTAGCGACAGGCCAGGGCGATGATAAAAGGCATGGATTCACACCAGCAGGTGCCGGGATTGAGATCGGTGGCCAGAGCCAACGCTCCACCGGCGGCGATAATCGCCCGTGCGGGGGTGTACTCGTGATGGGCCAGGCCGAAGGGCGTGCCGGGCAGGGCCACGGCGATGGTCTCCGAGTGGGCCAGCAATTCGATCTCATCAGGTGGGGTGCAGACCAGGTGATCGGCGCTGATAGCCCCCAGTTCCACCGCCAGGCGCGTCCCGCCCAGTGATTTGAACTCGTCGGCGTGGATTTTCAGCCCGAAGCCCAGGGCCCTGGCCGCCTCCAGCACCCGCCGCGACTGCTCCAGGGTGAAGGCCCCCTCGTCACAGAAAACGTCGCAAAAAATTGGGGATTGGGTATCTGTGATTTGGGATTTGATTGCCGGCAACATCTCTTCGACGACCAAATCTACATACGCATCAGCGCGGCCCTTGTACTCGGTGGGTACGGCGTGCGCCCCCAGGAAAGTGGGCACCAGGGTCATGGGATGAGCCTGGCTCAGAATGTGAATGGCACGCAGTTGCTTGAGCTCGTTTCCCACGTCCAGCCCGTAGCCGGTTTTGACCTCGGCGGTGGTGATGCCGTGGGCCAGCATGGTGTCCAGCCGCTGACGGGATTGGGCGACCAACTCGTCGAGGCTGGCCGCGCGGGTGGCGCGCACAGTGGACATGATCCCACCGCCCGCGCCCATGATTTCCATGTACGTCGCACCGCGCAGGCGCATTTCGAACTCGTCAGCGCGGTCGCCAGCCCACACGGCATGGGTGTGCGGATCCACGAAGCCGGGCATTACCACTTTGCCGCTGGCGTCAATCTCCTGCCGGGCCGTGAACCCGGCCCGTATCCCGGCCGTCGGCCCCACGGCGAGGATGCGGCCATCGCGGACGGCTACCGCGCCATCTTCGATGAGACCCAGGTCAGACATGGCACCACCACGGCGGGGATGCGGCCCGGCCAGGGTCAGCAACTGCGCTGCGCTGTGGATGAGTAAATCTGCGTTCATAGTCTCTCCTTCAGGTGCGACGCACCTAGCACCTTATCTCATTCCAACGTGAGCGGTTGGATAGCCTGGGCTATCGTTTTCGGCGGAACGTATTCCATCACAAATCGCTCATAAGCCTCCGGCGTGGAAAACCAGGCCTGCACAAACTCCTGATCCACCAGTGTGCCAGGGCGTTGGCGCACCCATTCCAGATAGTTAGAAAAGGGCCACTGGGCCGGGTGGCTGACCAGGTGAGCATCTAATGGATTGCGGTGTATATACCGGCATAGATGAATCAAATATCCTTCGTTATCCACACGCACAGCATAAAAGGGCCCCTCAAACGGTGTCCCTTTGCGATCGAACATCTTATTGAAGGCTTTGGTATAGCTGTTAAAAACCGCCTGGATGAAAGCGCTGATAGAGTAATCGTCGTCTTGACGAAGCAAGAAGTGATAGTGATTGGGCATCAAACAATATGCTACGACACTGATACAGAATCGAGTCGTGTAGGTTTTGACTCGCTGCAGAAGGAAGGTGTAGTTGTCATCTGTGCGGAAGATGGGTTCGCGATTAACTCCTCGGTTATAGACGTGGTAGTAGTGCCCTGGAGCAAATTCCACGTTCCTACGTGCCATGTCACACTCCTCGTCAGGTGCGACGCACCTGGGAGGTGCGTCGCACCTAGCTAGCGCATCGCTAAGGC
>JANLFX010000133.1:0-4952 GCA_024653325.1 Anaerolineae bacterium | reverse complement strand
CGCACCTACCTAGCGCATCGGCAAAACCCGGCTCGACGCTGAGGCCATGAGGTTCCTGACCGGTAGCGGCGGTAAAAGCAGCCAGAGTAGCGTAGTTGGTGCCGTCCCAGCGCACCAGATTGCCGCTGCCGCCGTTCCACAGGTCGTCGTAGTCCAGGTCTATCGGCTCGCTGGTGTTATAGTTGTTCAAGGCGTATTCAGTGCCGACCCAGATGTTGTTGCGCGCGTAAATCAGTTCCCAATCGCCCGGCGCTTTGACGTAGAGGCCATTATTGCCGGGCAGGGCAGCATCGGCGGTGTTGTGGAAGAGATACATCGGACCGGAAGGCCCGTCGCCGCTGTTGAACTTGAAGGGGCTACCGCTGTAGTCATTATTGCCCACGCCAGTGCGATAGACGAGGTTACGAATAGCGTACACCGGGCCACCGTAGACCGGGGCCAGGGAGATGCCCATCAGCACGTCATGGAAGGTGTTGCCCCAGATGCGCACGTTGCTGCATTGGCCGTCGGTCTCCAGCCCATCGTCGCCCATGTTGTAGACCAGGTTCTCGTAGACATCGGTTTCGTTAGTGATGGCGGCGTCGGACTCGGGGCAGACGTGGAAGCCGTCGAAATCGCCGTGAAAAGTGTTGCGGCGGATGACGTTGCCACGGCCGGTGGCCGGGTCGTAAAAGGCGATGCCCCCGCCTTCCAGACCGCCTTCGTCTTTGATGCCGTCCCAGAGCCAGTCGAAGATGGTATCGTAAAACTCGTTATCCTGGATGACGTTGCGGTGGGATGCGTACTTGATGCCGATGCCCAGGTCATTGGAGGCGAAAATGCAGTCCTGCACCAGATTGTCGCTGGCCCCGTCGAAGTAGATGGCTTTTGCGTACTCCCCCTGCCCATAGTGGCGAAAGGTCAGGTTCAGAAAATAGATGTAGTCCTGGGCAACGTAGAAGGCAGTGCTATAGCGGGAGACGATCATCGTCGCGCTGTTGGGGTTCGCGTCCCCTGCCAGGTGAACGTAGAGGGTGGTGCCGTCGGCGTAAAGGCCGGGCGTGTTATCCCGACTCAGGTTTTGCAGGTCGGTCAGGTTGTCGTAAGGGAAAAGCCGCTGACCATTGGTCAGGACCAGGTGAGTGCCGTCGGTGTGGATGGTGGTGCGGTAAACGCCGCTGCCCTGCGCTATCCAGGTGAATGTCGCCGGGTCGGCCCCGTCCAGTATCGCCGTTTCGCCGTCGTAGCCGCGAATGACGATGGGCGCGCCCGACGTGCCGGAGCGGGGCAAGGAGATTTCATCCTGGTAGTAGACGCCGCCGCGCAAGACGATCTCCTCACCCGCCTGGGCCTGGCTCACCGCATAACTCAGCGCACAAGGCCCGGTCAGGGTGCACTCCGTCCCGCTGCCGGTGGGGCTGACATAGTAGGACTTGCTCGGTGTGGGGATGGTGATTTCGGCGCGAGTGGAGGCGGTACCCTGCACAGTGTCGCCGTCCAGGGGGCCGTGATCGGGGTCGCTGAAGGTGACGCGCACTTCGTAGCTGGTATCCGGCTCCAGCCAGAAGAGACTGCCCACGAAGCGCGTATTGGCAACGCGGGCAAGAGGGAAACCCTGGCGATACTCTCCGCTCTCGCTGAGGCGGTATTCGACCGCAGTTGTGGCATCGTTGTCGGGGTCGTCGCTGGCGGCGATGGTGACGATGACGCCCATGGCCTGGAAAGTCCCGTAAAGCTCCAACGAAGCGCTGGCATAGACCGGCGCTGGCGGGACAAGCAGGGTCACCAGCAACACAGCCAGGATAAAACGCGGGGTTTTCATCGTTCACCTCCCTCCGACTTCAGCCGCAGCAGGACAACGCCCACTAAAACCAGCCCTCCACCGAGAATCTGCCAGCCCTGCATCGCCTCCCCCAGCAATACCCAGGCCAGGAGCGAGCTGATGACCAACTCGCAGGTGGTGACAATGCTGGCCCGGCTGGCCGGCAAACGGGTAAGGGCCTGGTTGAACAGGCCATAGGCCAGCAGCGTTGGCCCCAGAGCCAGAGCTCCTATGGCCAGCCAGGCGCGCGGCGGGTAAGCCAGGGCATCCAAAACGGAGGGGCCGCTGACCAGCGTCAGAAAAAGAGCGCTGGCGATGAAAGCGTAGAACAACGCCGTCCACGGGTCGTACAACCCCACGGCCTGCCGGGCGCACAAATTATAGAAGGCGGCCATCAGGGCCGCGCCCAGACCCAACCCCACCACCGGGCCGTTCACCCGCAGCACGGCGGGATCGTACCCCCCGGCCACCAAAAAGGCTCCGACCAGGGTCAGGCCCAGGGCGGCGAGTTTGACTCGTTCCAACCCCTCGCCGAAAAACAGCGCGGCCAGCAAGGTCACCAGCGCCGGGGAGGTGTAAAAGAGGATGATGGCCGTGGCCACGGTGGTGCGCTGCAAGGTGTAGAAGTACAACAGGTAATCCACCGCGCCGACGGCACCATAGATGGCGAATAAGAGCAGATGGCGAGGCTGGACGGCCAGCAGACGTGGGCGGGTCAGAGCCAAAATCAATCCTAGCACCGTCGCTGCCAGGACCATCCGCCAGGCGAGCACGATCAACGGATCCGCTTGCAAAGAAAAGAGTATCTTGCCCAGGATGCTCAGTGTTGCCCACAAGGAAGAGGCAGCGACGGCCTGAAGGTAGCCCAGGCCGTCGTTTTTCGTTGAGACAACGGTGCCGGTCATTGTGATAGGGCCACCTCAACCACTTTGTTGTCTACTTCCGTCTGTGCCGAGGGCAGTGCGGATCGCTGGCCGCGAAATCCCCTTCAAAGGCCATGACCACCGCGCGACAGCCCTTGCACAGCTCCAGATAAGCACAGCGCGCGCACCAGCCGCCGATAAGCTCCTCTTGAGCGCGGAAGCGGGCAAAGACCTGGGACTCCCACCAGGCACGCATGAAATCGCCGCCGTCCACGTCGGACCAGCGCACATGACTGCAAGGCAACACTCTCCCATCCTGAATCACGGTGCAGAAGCGGCGGGCAGCGCTACACCCCCATGCCCCCTGGCGATAGAGCTGCGCCGGTGGCCGGTCGGTAAGCAGGAAGGTGAGTGAGGCGTCAATGGTGATTCTGGTTTCAAGTTGCAAGTTGCAAGTTGCAGGCTGGAGGTTTGTAACCCGTAACCTGGAACTTGTAACTTTCAATTTGCGCAGGGAATCCTGAAGTGCCCGATAGCCTTCGCCATCCAGCGATTCCCGCTCCAGCCAGTCGCCATCGGTGGTGGGAGGCTTGGGGCGCAGGATGTTGACCGAAGCCGCGCCCAACCGCCGTCCCAGCGCCACCACCTCGGCCAGTTCGTGGGCGTTGCTCCGCGTAAGAAGAAAATTGATGCCCCAGCGCAGGCCGACCTGCCGGCAGGCTTCGATGGCGCGCATGGCCGCGGCGAAGTTTGGGCGCGTGCGACCGTTCACCTCTGGAGTCGCGCCGTTGAGCGAGATCTGCGCCTGACCCAGGCCCGCTTCTTTGAGCGCGGCTGCCAGCTCCACGTCCAGGCGGTTGCCGTTGGTGGTCAGATTGGGCACGATACCGTGACGGCGCGCCAGGCGAGCCATGTCTACCACGCGAGGGTGCAGAAGTGGCTCACCGCCGCCCATGGCGATCTGGAACACCCGCGCTTCCCCGGCGGCGGTGATCACCCGTTCGAACAGCGACCAGTCCATCAGGTCGGCGGTCACCTCGCTGCCGGGGCGGGCGGAGTAGAAGCAGCCGTGGCAGGCCTGGTCGCACGCGCCGGTGAGCGAGAGGTGCAGCGTCTCCGGCGCGGCCAGCGAACGCGGCGGGGCGGTCGTCAGCGGGGCCTCGTCGCGCACCCGCTCCACCACCTCGACGGACCCGTCGGGCGGGCCGGGCACGACGAATCGCTGGTCACGCAGATACTTGACGAAAAAAATCGGATAGTCCCGCAGTTCCCCCTTCAGCAGGAAATAGAGCGCGTCCAGGCCTTCCCGGTCGAGCAGCGCCGTCTCGGCTGTCTCTTGTTGGAAGAGCATCGCCCCGTTTGGCTCCGGGCGGATGATAGTGTGAGGTGATAGAGTCAGTGCCATTAGAGTGGATAGGCTCCTATCTCCACCCCCGCCTTCTTAGCCGCCTTTTCGAGCAAAGAATCGTAATAGCTGAACATGAACTGGCCGTCTTCCATCCACCGTCCGGCGATGGTAAACGTGGCATCGGGGTTGAGGCGCACGCGCAGGGAAACGGGCATGGAGCGTTCCAGGCCACGCAGCATCAGGTCGCTCCAGCTATCGCTGAATATTGGACCCTCGAAACTGTCCATTTCCTTACCCACCCTGCGGGCGATTCGGTGAGCTTTCTTCCGCTCCTCCGGGCTGAGCTGGTCGGCCGTGACAAAGCTACAACCCAGGTAGAGCACCACCCCATCCAGGGGGATTTCCTGTTCGGAATAGAAGTCCCCCTCGTTCACTTCCTCCCCGGGCGTGAACTCGTAATCGTAGCCCGCGTACATCTCCTCCTGCTCTGGAGTCAGCTCGAAGCGGAAGACCTGGGCGTCGAGGAGCTCCTGGCGGTGGGAGCCCACGTAGTTGAGGATGGATTCGATGGCCTTCACGCCGATGCGGCTGGCGCGGTGGCTTTCGGGATCGAACTTGGCGATTTGCTCCTCCAGGTACTCCAGCGCTTGGGCCGTTGGCTTGTCATCCAGGTTCCCTTTCTCCTTGATGAAATCGCGCAGGCGGATGAAGGGCTCCTCGAAGAGCAGGTAGTACGAGCGGGTGAAGTAGCCTGACGTGAGGAAATTGCGCACCAGCGTGCCCATCTGTTCCGGCTGGGGAACACTCACTTCGTAGGCGGCTTCGGAGGAGTCAATCTCATAACCCTGCCATCTGGCTCGTAACATCTTGCACCTCCTCGTATAATTAACTCGACAATGTTAAATTCGGGCTTTTTGACCTCTCCTAACCCCTCCCTCAC
>JANLFX010000132.1 GCA_024653325.1 Anaerolineae bacterium | reverse complement strand
CGGCGTGGCGGTAGGCGTCGGCGTGGCGATGGGAGTGGGGATGGGTGTCGGCGTGGCGGTAGGCGTCGGCGTGGCGATGGGAGTGGGGATGGGTGTCGGCGTGAATGTAGCGGTGGGAATGGGTGTGGGCGTAAAGGTAGGTGTCAGTACGTCGGTGGGAGTGGGAGTGAGCGTCGGTGTGGCAGTGGGAGTGGGAGTGAGGGTCGCTTGCAGCAGAAGCTCGGCCGAGCCAGGCACTCGATGCCAGATGCCGGTCACTGCGTTGCCCCCTCGCTCTGCAGCAGTAATGGTCATGTTGACGACGACGCGGAAGCTCACGCAGCGAGTGCTGCTATCGGCCGGCAGGTCGCCGATAAGCCAGCGCAGGGCCTCCACGGTAGCCGGCTCCGTGCTTACCCAGGCCATCCCGTCGTAGTATTCCAGCGGCGGGGGCGTGCTGGCGCTGCCCGAGACGTAGGTGGTGTTGACCGGAATCACGTCGGTCAACACAGTGTTCGTGGCCGTGATGTTCCCGCTGTTAGAGTAGCACAAGGTGTAAGTGATGACGTCGCCCGGCAGCACCGACCCGGTCGGCACGTTTGTCTTGCTCAGGTGCAGGACGGGGAGCTGGATGCCAACCTCGGCAGTGTCGGTGATGGGTGGCAAGACATCCCCGTTTTCGTCTGTGGCCTCGTCCACGGTGGCCGTGTCCACAGTGACATCGCCAGGCAAACCTTGGGTGCTCTGGGTGCCGGTGAAGGTCATTGTGACCACAGTCGCCTCGCCGGGAGCCAGATCGGGCGGGGTCAGGTCGGCCCAGTAGACCCAGCCCGCCGCCTCGTCGTGGGCGGTCTGCGCCGGGCTGGCCGAGGCGAAGTCCAGATAGGCCGTCTGGTACGTATCGGTCAGGGGCACGACGGTCAAGGTGACATCCCCGGTGTTGGTGATCTGTACGGTAAAGGTCACCAGTTCGCCCACGCGGATGGGCGAGGCGCTGATCCGCTGCTTGGTCATGCTCAGGCGAGGGCTGGTTATCTCCACCTCGGCTGTATCGGTGATGATGTCCAGGGGATCGTCGTGCTCATCGGTGGCGTGCACGATAGCCGTGTCTATCGTCACCGGCGGGCTGAGGGTCTGGGTGCTGGTCAGGGCGGTGAAATTGACGAGCACCATGGTCGAAAGGCCCGGAGACAGAGGCCCGATGTTGCTCCAGGTGATGACACCGGACGCCGCCCCGCTCGGCGTGGGGGTGGCGTTGGCAAAAGATAGGTAGGTAGCATCGTAGGTGTCGGTCAGGGGCACGGTGGACAGGGCGATGTCGCCGGTGTTGGTGACAACAATCTGAAAGGTGACCATCCCGCCCACCACAGCAATGCCGTTGGCCGGACTGAGCAAATGTTTGGTCATCTCATAACCGGGTGAAGCAACCTCCACGGCGGCTGTATCGGTGATGGGATGCAGAACGTTGCTCTCGGAGTCAATGACATCGCTGACCACGGCGGTGTTGATGGTCACGTCACCGGGCAGGGCCTGGGTGCTCTGGGTAGCGGTGAAGACGAGGGTCACCAGCCCGCCGGAGTTGGGCTGACCAGCCGGAGCCAGGTCGTAGCCCCAGCCGGTGGTCAAATCGTCCCAGCGGATCCAGCCACCGGCCTCGTCGTGGCTGCTGGCGGCCGGACTGGCCGAGGCGAAGTCCAGATAAGCCGTCTGATAAGTATCGGTCAGGGGCACCACAGTCAGGGTGAGGGCCTCGGTGTTAGTGATTTGGATAGTGAAGGTGACCAAATCGCCTACGCGGATGGGCGAGGCGCTGACCCGCTGTTTGGTCATTTCGCAACCGCTACAAGAGCAGGTGGTGGAGGCCGTGGCTTGATTATTGCTCTCGTCACACTCACAGACTTCGTCGGGAATATCCACGGTCATAGTGAAGGGATGGGCCACGCCACAAATGACCGGCGCAGTGGTGTAGGAAACGGTGGCGGTCAGGCCGGCGCCCAGGGTCAGCGTGGTGGAGTATATCTGTCCCCTGGCATCATAGAGGCGGACGACGGCGTTAGTGGCCGTGGTGCCACCGCTATTGGAAATGACGCCGGAGACGACGATGGGGTTCTGTCCGCCAGACCCGGGTTGGCAGGTGGCGCTCATGTTGATCACAGTCAGATCGGGATAGTCCAACGAGACCACTTGATTGGCGATGGCGTCGCAGCCGCCACAGGTGAGGGTGACCACAGTGGTGTAATCACCGCAGCCGCTGTAGGTATGCGGGCTGAGGGCCACGGGCACGCCGCTGGTCGTGGCTGTGCCCGTGGTCTGCGAGCCGTCGCCAAAGGTCACGGTGTAAGCGGGGGTGGCGCAACAGCTCGTCGTGAAAGTGGGCACGATGGTGTAGGTAACGACCATGCAGGCCACGTCGGGAGCAAAGCTCACCTGGGGCGTGGCTCCGGCGACGGTGACGGAATCGCTGGCGGTGTCGGTACAGCCCTGCGGGTCAGTGGCGGTGAGGGTGAGAGTGTACTGCCCGCACTCACTGACCGCCACGCTGCCATTGGCGGCGGCGCTGGCTGCCGAGGTCACCACCAGGGTGGGGGTGATCACCCCGGGGCCAGCGAAGTCCAAAGTATAGGTCAAGACGCTGTTGTCGCAGTCATCGGCACTGGCGGTGTAGTCCAGGGAGAGAGCGCAGGTATCGGGATCACTCAGGATCACCGAGGCGCTATCCGGCGGCTGGTTCACGTCCACGGTGTTGCTGGCCGCCGAGTCGGTGCAGTTCTGGCTGTCGGTGATGGTCAAGGTGGCGGAGATGGGGCCACAGTAGGTGGTATCCGAGAGGGTGTAGGAGCCAGCAACGGGGCCGCCAGTGCCGGTGATCACTCCGCCATCGGAGAAATCGAGCCGCCAGGCCAGGGAGCCGAAGTCGTTGCAATCGCTGACCGCCGCCGTGTAGGAGATAACGTCGGCGCAGAGGTCGGGTTGCTCGATGGTCAGGCTGCTGATGACCGGCGGCCCATTGACGTAGAAGGTAATGACGTCGCTATCAGCGCAGCCGGCCGTGTCGGTCACGGTCAGAGTGGCGGTGTAGGTGGCACAGCCGGTGACTATGCCACTGGGCATGGTGATGTCTGGATAGGGAGCGGCTTCACTGTTGACCGTGGTGCTGATCCAGACGGTGGCCCCGCTGACATCCTCCACCCGCCAGGTGAAGGTCAGGGTCTCGGTGTAACCCGTGATGGGGAAGGGATCGCCCTCCTCGTCGCAATCGGTGCTGGCGTTGTCGAAGATAATACTCAGGTCGCACTGAGGCGCGACTCCGGCGATGTTGGCCAGCGGCGGCTGGTTGACGTGGACAGGATCGGTGTCAGAGAGGGTGCAGCCTACCGTGTCGGTGACCACCAGACTCACACTGTAGTCACCGCACTGGGTGTAGGTGTGGGTACTGGTGATAGAAGTAGCGGAAGTGGTACCGTTGGAAGAACTGCCGTCACCATAGGTCCAGGTATAGGTGAAGGGGGCGGTGCCGGTGAGATAGCCGGTGGTGGTGATGGTTCGATCACAAGAGCCCACGGCCACGACGGCGGAAACGCCGGAGCAGTCAATGTCAAAGCTATCGGTATAGCCATTATTGTCCCAGTTGCACTCGCAGATGGGATGAAGTTGAGCGTCATAGCTGGTCGGGCCACAGCAGAACTCATCGCCGATGTTGGTCATAGTCAGGTTCACGCTAGCACCTACGGCCAGGTCGCTGGTCAGGGTATTGGTCAGAGTATAAGTGTAGACCTGGTTGCAACTGTCGGTGATGGTCACTGTAGCGGTCAGTGGCGTGCCGGCCGGGACGGGACCGGTGTCACTGCCGTGCGATTGGTTGGTGACCGTGACCGTCAACGCTCCGGTGGCGCTGACATCGCAGGCGCGGAAAGAGGTGCTGACATCGGAGATGACCAGATCAGGTATAGGAGCGTAATCGCTCCGAGCCAGGTCATAAGCGGAGTGTACACATTCGACAGGGGTATCAGTCCCATTACAAGGGCCTCCGCTCCAGGTGAGGCCAGTGGCCGGATCGCCGTCAGGGGTACCGCAGCCCCAGTACGCTCTGGCGATTAACCGGCGACGGGCCCCGTCGCAGCCTCTGGCTATACTGCCCGGATTCAAGTAGCCAGCCGTCACCGTATACACGAGCTGGGCGGAGGGAGCCAGGTCGCTGGCTTCCCAATAGAGATAATCGGTTGTACCCAGGTCCGCGCAATGATCGTCTGTGGCAGATACATAATCGAAGCCGGGTTGCACCTGGGCGCCCACTCGCACCACCTCGGCCGTGGTAGTGCTCACGTTGGTGACGGTGATCCACCAGGTGACCCAATCGCCGCAGGTGAGATCGGCAGGCGTGGGCGAGATGTCAATTTGCAAATCCGGTTCAATGATAACCGGCGTGTGGCTGGCGTTCAAGGAATAGGGGTTGCCACAGCAGTCCTGATAGGTGCCCGCCAGGTTGATGGCGTCTCCCGGCACGTTGCAGGCCAGGGCCACGGTGAAGCTGAGGGTGGTGGATATGCCCGGCCCCAGGCTGGCGATGGTACGGGTCACGGTGTTCATGCCGTTCTCGCCCGTCATGCCATCGGGCAGGGTAGCGGTGAGGACAACGTTGGAAGCGAGGGCGGTGGTGGAGACGTTGCTCACCGTGATGCTCACCACCTGGCTGTCGGCACAAGAGGTCATCGGCTCGGAACTCATTACCGCCGTGACGCTGGGCTCCGCCCGCTGCACCGTCGCCGAGTCACTGCTCGGTGGACTATGCAGGCAGTAGCCGTCGAAAGTGTTGGGGTCGCCGTCGGCCACGCCGCAGCCCCAGATAGCCTGTGCCTCGTTGCTCAGGTCCGCGCTGCAAGGAGCACTGTCCAAGCGGGCACTGAGGGTGAAGGCCTGGGAACTACCGGCTGCCAGATCGGCGATTTCCCAGTTGACTACCTGACCGCTGCGGGTATAGGGCGGCGAGGCAGAGAGGAAAGTGAAAGCGCCGCCCAGGGTGTCCGTGATCCACACCAGGGGAGCAGCAACCTCGCTCGAACTGTTGGTCACGGTGATGGTCCAGGTGACGATGTCATTGCAGTCGAGGGGGCCCGGCGGGGTTTGCACTTTGGTGACGGACAAATCGGGGCCGCGGGGCTGCATGGCAAAGATGCTGACCTGTGAGGTGTGGTAGCTGCCGCACACGTCGTAGTAGCCGGTCCGCACTCGCAAGTTGCCCCCCGCAAAGTCGCACTCGGCCCGCACGTCGAAGCGCAGGTAGAGGACATCTTCCGGGCGCAAGCGGGCGAGGAGATTGCCAATGGCGCTGCCATCGTCGTGGGCCCAGATGTGATCCTGCCCACTGATGGTGGGATCGTCGGCGGCGGTCCAGGGGCCACCGTTGAAACTGTACTCCGTCGTGCCGGCCACGTAACTCATGCCCGGGGGCAGCGTCTCCGTCACAGTGGCAGAGTAGACGCTGGTCAGCCCGGCGTTGCGCACGGTGATGGTCACGGTGCGGGTATAGCAGGAGTCAATGGGAGTGAGGGATTGGTTGGTGCTCAGCAGATGAGCAGGCGGGATCACGACAGTAGCAGTGATAGGACCGCCAATGAAACATATCTGGTCTTGACAGCCCTGCATCCCATAAAAAGCATTGGTCAGATCATCGCAGTCTACAATCTCGGCAGCTAACTTAATCCCCACCTCCCCACCCGGCGGAATGGCGTCCACCGTCCAGGTGATGAGATTAGTCGAGGTAACAACGCTGGTGCCCGTCGTGGGGGTGATCGTCGAGCCCACGTAGCGCAGGCCGGAGCCGAGGGAATCGGTCAGGGTCACATTGTAAGCCATCCCCGCCCCGGAGTTCACCGCCGTCAGCGTCCATGTGACCACATCTCCTGCGGCATAGATGATCTCCGGGTACTTATACATGATGGGGTTAGGATTGAGGACTTGAGGGCTGGGGCCGGCGGCCCCCGTAGCCGAGCAAACCCGGTCAGCGGTATTGTCGTCGTTACAGCGGTTGTCGTAGTAGACAGTACCGGTGATAGGTGCGTCGTCCGATTGGCAGGTGAGCTGGACGTGGAGGGTGATTACTCCGCTGTCGGCCACGGCAAAGGCGTCGGAATAGAACCAGTGGTAACCTATCCCATCAGTGGTCGTGAGCACTGGTGTAGCTCCGGAGAAACCCAATACATCAATGATGCGATAGGTGGAGGTGGGAAAGACGGTTTCTACGTCGTAAGCAGGCACGGTCGAAGTACGATTGAGGTTCAGGGTAAAAGTATACTCCCCGCAAGAGCTGACAAAGGCCGGCGTGTCGGAAAAAGAGAGCGTCATCGCCGGTTCCTCCACCTCCACCCAGACCCCCTCTTCAAACACGCCATCGTCGCATTGGGGATCGCCGGGGCAGATGCCATTGCCCGTCACCCCGATATTGAGAGAGGACCAATCATAGAACGTAGCATCAGAGCAAGAGGTGAAATCATCCACCACGGCCTGGAAAGTGATGACCATCGTCGCCCCAGGCACAGCGATGCCGCAGGTGGGGGAGATGTTGGAGATCACCAGCGGTCGCCCGCCGGACGCGCTCTCGGAGAAAGTGGCGGTACAGGTCAGAATGCCGTTAGAAAGAAGGATGCCCGCGCTGCCGACGACGTAGCTCTGATGGAGCAGCGTATCCGTATAGACCATCCCCTGCCAGGTAGGAGTGATGGTGAAAGATGAGCCAAAGACATAAGTGCTGGTGTACGTGCGGGTAGTACAGGCTTCGGCGCTGACGGGGGAAACCTCTTTGGCGTGGGAGTTGAGAATCTCCTCGCATTGGATGGCCGTCTCCTCGCTATCGGAGGCGGTAACGGTGCAGTCCTGGCAATCGCCGGCCGTGGCTTGCAGCACGTTGGACACCATCTGGCCGCAGCAAGCGCACATCGTGGGACAGGAGGTAGCCTCGGGTTGGAAGGAGATTTGAGCCGTCCACGCGGTGTCGGTGGTGTTCCAGGTGATGGTAATGTTACCCGCGGTGTCAGAGATGACCGCGCCGCCCGCATCATTCAGCAAGGTATAACCCACACAGCCGGGCTGGAAGGTGTCGGTGATGTAGACGGTGCCGGTGACATTGGAGGCGTTCACGCTTAGCGTGTAGGTGATGATCTCATCGGCGTAGATCTCGTCGCCCGCAGGGCCAGATTTACTCACGCTGAGCGAGGGAGTATCGCCGCCGACGGTCCAACCGCTGCTCCTCACCGGCGGGTAGAAGGGGTTGCCGCACTCGTCGTAATAGGTGGGCCGGTAGAGCAAGTTGCCGCTGCCGCCGGTGCCGCAAGGGTCGGTGGGCAGGGAGAGGGTGAAGGTGAGCACGTGGGATCCCCCAGCCGGGATGTCCGGTAAGTGGAAAGCTCCACCGCTGTAGGTGGCCGAAGAGGAGGTAACGATCAACGGGCTGAAGTCCACTTCCAAAGTCGGAGAATAGGCAGTACCCTCGCCAGTGTTGGTGATGGGCATCTGATAAGTGGCCTGGCCCGTGCAGTAATCAACGCTAATATCCGGTGGGGTGTAGTCCAGCAGCGGCTCTCGGACCAGCAAATCCACGCTGGCCAGGGCCGTCTGGGTCTGACAGGTCCGACCACCGCAGCCCCAGGTGGCTTCTACGTAGTTATCCAAGCCGGAGCAGGCAACAACCTCGGCAGCGACGGTGAAAGTCTCGACATCGCCAGCGGCGATAGAAGGATAAGCCGCCGTGAGCTGGCCTCCGGCAAAGGAAAGACCACTGCCCAGCACATCGGTGACGACGACGTTGGAGACGGTGCCGTAGCCGGTGTTTTCCACGTACACGGTCCAGGTGACCACCTCGCCTACGTTCGCCTCAACGACGGAGGGTTCTTTGACGAGAGTGATGGCTCCGGGGCTGACGGCAAAGTCGGTGTAGATAGGGCCGATAGTAGGACCACCATCTTGTGCAATAGTGACCACATTCTGACCGGAGACGGCATCACAACCGGCGGTGAAAACAGCTTCACGGGTGATAGTCTCCCCTGGCGCGATGTCGCCCACGGTGAAAGTGCGCTGGGAAGGGGAGAAATCGCCGGGCATAGTGCTGGTGATGAGAACCCCGGTAGTGGTCACGGTGTCGTTGTTGACGATGACAATAGTGTAAGTGACTGTCTCACAGTTCTCGATGGTGGTAGGGCCGGTGACGGTGACATCATCGGAGTAGATAGTGTTCAGTGGACCGGCCGGCGGCACAGCAGGAGGAACGGTAATCTTCAGGTCCTCCAGGCCGAGGGACGGGGAGGAAGGCAGGGCAGCATCTGTAATGGCCAAGTCCGCCAAAGTAAACACCGGCAGCGCTTGCTCTTGGTCCTGCGTCTGACTCGCAGGGCTACCGCTGGCCCTGATCGCCGGAGTAAGCAGAAACAAGAGCGCGTTCGCTACCAGGACCACGACGCTGAGGCCGATCGTCAAGACTCGTCTCATAGTTACCTTGTATACTACAGTCGGGGCGACGCGACGTGTAGTACACTGCCTCCTTTCTTTACAGAGTTACAAATGTCGCCCTGGGGAGGGCAGGCGAGGGTGACATAGTGCATGATGGAGTCTGAGCTACCATCGCAAAGGAGGTTGACCCCAGTCTGCCCTCCAACTTGACAAATTCCGAATCATTTCGTATCCTGCACCCACGAGGTGCAGGGCAACTTCGACCTTTGTAGACCTGTTGGCGTCCCATGACGACCACATAAAGGATCCTGTCTTCTCTCGGCAAGGAGGGGTCACCTTAGATGGGAAACCTATCGGCGGGCGCGTCCCGACCCCTGGATAACAGCAAGGTTACG
>JANLFX010000131.1 GCA_024653325.1 Anaerolineae bacterium | reverse complement strand
GGATCGCCTGCAGATCGATTCGAATGTGCGTCCTGTCCGAGCCTTTCTGTGTGTGTTCTCTCCGCGTTGAAGGTCGACTCGAGGAGGGCAGTCCGAGGAGTGCACCGGATCCGTTTCACGCCCGGGGAGACGATCTTCCGCCAGGGTGCCCCTGCCTTGGGGTGGTACATCCTCTGTCGGGGTCGGGCGAAGCTGGTTGTGAACACTGCCCGGCGGAAGAGGTTCATCCTCTGGTTTTGCAAGCCCGGCGACATCCTCAACCTCATGATCTTGGGCCCTCATGCCTTCTCGGTCGTCGCCATCGACCACTGCGTGGTCGGTTTCATCGAGCGGGAGGGGGTTCGCTTCCTCCTTCGGGAGCATCCCGAGCTGGAGGCGGAGGCGCACCGCCGCCTGGCCGAGCAAGAAGACCGCCTCGTGCAGCGGGTGGCGGACCTGGTGGGGCGTAGCGTTCGGGAGCGCCTGGTTCAGGTGCTTCTTGGGCTTGGGGAGGAACACGGGATCGATGAGACCGAGGGCATCCGGATCGACCTTCCGCTTTCCCAGCAGGACCTGGCCGATCTCGTCGGGACAAGCCGCCAAAAGGTCAACCTGAACCTGCGGAAGTTAGCGAACCAGGGTTTAATCCGAGCCGAACGCGGTCGGATCATCATACTTGACGAAGAAGGCCAGCAGAGGCTAGGGTGACGAATTTCCCTTTAATCGCAGATCCTTTCCCCAACAGGCTTTTAGCCGTTGTGTCACCTAGGTGACACCTTTTCTGTCACCTAGGTGAGAGACAAGAGAGACGAATAAGCCTAAACTGACTCTGAGTCTAGCTAAGAAAGGAGGTGAGTGTCCATATGCTTGATGAGCAGTTGATTACGGAACTTCGTGCACAAGTGGAAGCCACGGGCCTTACATATTGGGATGTGGAAGAGGCAGAAGACGTTGTACGGCTGTGTGCCTCTTGTTGTCTGGTGGCTGCCGGAACATGACTTGGAATAGGGGGGATACAACAGGCCGTTGTGTCCCCCCTGTTCTCCCACTTGCTGAGGAGGTGGGAAGCTTATGGAATCTCCTACTAAACTGGTGTTGCGGCCAAGCTTACGTTTGTATCCTACACCGACGGGCGTTGTTTTATTTGACCGGGATCCCTATGGGATCGAGGTTCGTCATGTGACAAAGCCAGCCCTGGCACTTACGTTGGCATTGTTTGACGGTCAACGAACCGTGGCTGAAGTCGCTAACGTTATATCTAGAATATTTGACATGGATGTGAATGAAGTGGGACATAAGTTAGTTAGTATCGTCAATACCTACGTCCATGAAGGATTGCTAGTGGATGTAAATCAAATCAATCATAAATGGGCCGTGCTAAAGCCGTCGGCACCAGAATTGTCTGACCTTTTAAAATACAATGTGGGAAAAGTTTCCCTGAGTCGGCCACGTGCACCGTACTCTATCGTCTATATTGTGACACACCGTTGCAACAAGCGATGTATTTATTGTTATGCAAACGCCTCTCCTGATGTACCGAAAGAAGAGTGGCTACCGGTCCAACGATTAGAGACTCTGTTTAAAGAAATGGGACAGCTTGGAGTTGCGATGATTAACTTTAGTGGAGGGGAACCATTCGTTCGAAAGAACTTTCCCGACCTGGCACTTATGGCTTTAGACCACGGTATTTTTCCTTGGATATCTACTAAAGAAAGAGTGGCAAATCAGGTTGCATTTCGCCTGGCAAGGGCCGGCTTGCCTTTAATCCAGATTAGTATTGATTCCCTCGACCATGAAGTTCAGGATTATTTATGTAACAAAAAAGGAGCCTTAGATGACCTCTTGGCCACTCTTAACGCTTTTCTGGAAGCAGATGTGGACGTATGTACCCACACCGTGCTGACGTCCGTTAACATTCAAGGAGTGCCGAGGCTTGTTGAGTTCTTGCTGTCCCGAGGGGTGAGAACATGTGTCCTTTCGCCTTATGTGCGATCGCTGGGGCGTCATAGCCACGATCTTTTCGCCTCAGATAAACAATGGGCTGCCCTGTTCCGCTGGTATGAGACCGAATGTGACCGGACGCGGGTACAGCTAAGGTATGCGTCAGCGGTGCGCCAGTCTCTAAATTCTCAGCCCAGTGGCGATGAATGGAACCCATCTGGGTGCACGGGAGGGAGGGAAGGTTTGGCAATCTTGCCAGACGGCAAAGTGGCATTGTGTGAGCGATTAGCGTATTATCCAGATGGATTGATAGGGAGTGTTCGGGACCATTCTCTGCAGGAAATGTGGTCATCGAATAAGATGCTCCGTATGGTCTATCCCCCGCAGGAACTGTTTGCTGGCACACCTTGCGAGCAATGTCCAGAATATGAGCGTTGCATACGCGATGGAATGAGATGTTACGTGCGGGCCGTGCTTGCATACGGGAGGCTCTTCGCTCCGGACCCATTGTGCCCGAGGGCACCCCGGCATCCCGGACGCTTCTTCTAACGAAGGAGAAGAAGGATGTCACCCAAGATTGTCGTTGTACATTCCAATCTTGCAGCTATTGGATTTGTGATAGCGTTTCGCGCTGGTTCTGTATACGAAACTCCAGAGACCAATGGTTTGTTCCACCTTTGTGAACACCTTTTTCTCGAAGGGGGAGAGGAAAAGTCTAGGTTGATATTGGGAGTTGAAGAGATAGGGGGGATTGTGAATGGGCTTACTGTCAAAGATTGCGTTGCTCTATACGCCAAAATCCCAAAACTAAATTTTCAACGGGCCATCGTGGTTCTAGCAGATGGCCTAAAGACACTTTTACCACGGAACATAAATGAAAACCAACTAGGAGCGGTGAAGAGAGTAATACGGCATGAAATTAAGCTTCGAAGTGCCGATCCACTCAGAAAGGTAATCGACACCTGGTGGAAGACGGCTTATGCACAGGATTCTTTGAGTTTGCCCCCAGTAGGCACCATTTCTTCTCTGTCCCGAATCACGAAGGAAGATGTTGAAAGAGCTTTTCAATCGCACTTTACACAAGCAAATGCTGTGGTCGTTTGGGTAGGAGATGTGCGGCCAAAGGGGGTGATTAAGAAAATTTCAGAGACGCTGACGGATTACCCAGAAGGAAACGCAGTATTCCCGACTTACTCAAGTAACTTCGAGTCTTTACCAAAAGTATCGGTCATGGATACCAAAAGCGACCAAGTTCACATAGCTTTGGGATTTGTGGGATTCCGAATAGATGACCCTGAGACCGACACGCTGAGATTACTTGGAGCTCTGGTGGGAGGAAGAAGGGGATCGAAGCTTTTCCAGAGACTGCGAGTCCAGAGTGGCCTCAGTTATTGTGTGAATACATTTGTAGAAAGCTACTGTAACGGTGGCACCTTCATTATCCACACTACTTGTGAGCCTGGTCAAGTTCTTTCAGTGACAGAAATAGTTGCAAAAACTTTACGAGAGGTAAAGGAAGGACGGGTAACGGATGAGGAGGTTAATCGTGCCCGGACGTATCTGAAAGGCAAAATTGCTTTAGAACGTGACGATGCGCTTACACAAGCTATTGCGCTTTCAAGGTATGGGCTCTATCAAGATGATAGTGAATTAGACCTACTGAGTGAAGCAAGATGGGACTCGATCACCAAGGACGACATAGTGCGTACCGCGGGGAGGATCCTGAAACCATCGAGATTAAGCATTGTGTTGGCGGGACAGGTGTCAGAGAAAATGGCTGAGGACAGCCTTGCATTGGCAAGGGAAGGCTTAACGGGAGGGGGTTGATGGAAGCCGTCGTTGTAAAGGATCTGACCGTGATTTATCCAGGGGGCACAAAGGCTCTGGACGGTGTCTCATTTACGGTTCCCTCCAATTCAATCGTAGGCTATTTGGGCCCCAATGGTGCAGGCAAAACGACCACCATCAACGTTCTCACCACAGCCTTGGCCCCCACAAGTGGCGAGGCGTGGGTATGTGGCTACAGTGTGCGTACACAGAGGGCAGAGATTCGTAAACGGATCGCCGTGGCTACGCAGGACTTGTTTCTGGATCCGTTAATCTCACCTTACGATAATATGCGCTTTTTCGCAGCGATCTACGGTGTTCCAAGAACTGAGCGTGAAAGGCGCATTCGCGACCTGCTTGAGGCTTTCGAGCTGACTGCCAAGGCTCGGACTCGGGTTCTTGCTCTTTCGGGCGGCCAGTGGAAGAGGGTACAGCTAGCCGTTGCTCTTCTGCGCGCGCCCGAGGTGCTCTTCTTGGATGAGCCGACTCTGGCACTTGATCCCCTGGGCAAGCAAACCCTACTTCGTTACCTCCTCAACTTAAAGGACCTTGGGGTGACTATATTCTACGCCTCAAACGAGATGGAACAGTTGGAGAGGGTGTGCGACCGGGTGTTGTTCCTATGGCAAGGGAAGCTTCTAGCTCAAGGAACAGTGGACGAATTCGTCAAGAGCTTTGGAGGCAGCGAGATCGTGACCATACGCTATGAGGGTACGTTGCCCGAACACGTCTTGGCTGATCTACAGAGCCGCGACGACCTTCAGGTTCAAACCGTGAACCCCCTCTCCTGGGCCTCGGCGAAGGCCCGTGCGTTGCTCCCCACCATGATCGTCACCTTGACGGAGCAAGGGGTGTTGATCCAGGACATCGATATCCGCAAGCCTAGCCTTAACGATGCCTTCCTGGCCCTTGTGGAAAGGAGTGATCGTGGAAAGAATTAGCGCCCTTGTTCGAAGGGAGCTCAAGCGGATGACAGTCAGCCCGTCATGGCTGGTGACGATGACCGTTCAGCCTGTAGCCTATTTGGCACTTTTCGCTTTGGCGCTTTCCGGACAGTTTGGGAGCGTGACGTTCCTGGGAAAAGAGCTTTCTTATCTTGAGTTCCTCCTTCCCGGCTTGTTGGCCTTACAGACAAACCAATTATTTCACGTTTTGGTTTCTCTGACCTCGGCCGACCGCAGGTTCGGTGTCTTCCCTTTGGTGATGATGGCTGGCACCAAAGCATGGGAGTATGTAGTGGCTGAAGTGATCTCCCATAGCCTCGTTACAGCTACGCAAGGGATGCTTATTCTGATTGTGGGCTTGGCCCTGATAGGAAAGTCCCCCTCTCCCTCCGCATCTGCTGTGGGTATGCGCGCAGGGATAGCGCTCGCCGCTTGGCTAGCAAGTTTAGTTTTGTGGACTACCGTGGGACTTATGGTGGGTCTGCGCATCGAGAGGGAGGAAAAGCGGGACGTGCTATGGGCTTTGCTTAACCTACCGCTGATGTTCAGCAGCTCTGTATTCTACGATGTTCACCGTGCCCCTGCCTTCATTCGCATTCTCAGTTACATCAACCCGCTTACACATTGTGCCGATGCCCTGAGGATAAGCATGTACGGTGATCCTGTAGGGGCCTTATGGAGGACGGGAGTACTAGTAGGGCTCGCGAGCATGTTTGCCGCAATGTGCCTCCGGGCCGTCCGTACCACGCCGCTCATCCGGACCATAGGATAAAGTGATCTACGCATCATAACTCAAGAAATTTTGGTTGATCCGGAGCCCTCTTGTCTACTGTTCCTCTTTTGCACTGTTCGAAATTTGTGCCAGCGCCGATGGTCCTGGGGCAAACGCCCCGGGAGAGTAGGTCGCCGCCTGGATTTTTATTTTGCCTCGTGAGGCTCCTATCTCCTTTCGACCTGGCATAAGGGCGCTCGCGTCGCCATCTGAGCATGAAGTTGTTATCATTAGGTAGCCTAAAACAACCGAGGTGTTTGCCTTCGCGATGACTAAAAATAGCTTTAGCCTCTCAGGCGAGGGGCATCGGCCGTAGGCGCCCTCCCAGGAGTTCCGGCCCGGCCAGTGGGGCGATGGGGTATGGGCTCGGCTTCCCGTGCGCACGGCGGGGGCGGTCGAGATACAAAGCCAGGACGAGCCCCTGCACCTTCCCACGCGGATGGCTCATGCCCTGTCGTTTTAGGGCGTGCCAACCGGAGAGGAGAGGGGGCCGACGTAGCCCGGCCGCGAGCTCCCGCACGCCCAGCGGGGTGGGATGGATGGGGAGGTCCCCAATATAGTAGGACCCGAAAATTCGCACGCGGTCGCCTTCGGTAAGATCGGGCGGCAACTCCGCCGGGCCGTTGGCGCTGGCTTGGGCAACCCAAAACGTCCGGTGGGCAAGCTCCGGAAACGCCAGGATCATGGGCCTGCACCCATTCCGCCGCTGGTCTCCCCGCCCCGGGGCCATTGAGTACCTCCGGGCGCGAGAACCAAGACTCGATGTTGGTCGCATATGCATCGGGCTCTGCGTAGCCGAGCTCCGGCGAGAGGGGGAACGCAAGAAGAGAGGTGCGGAGGAGCTCGGTACGGCCGCCGGGCACAATCGGGTCGGGGGCGGTGCCGACGCGGACGAGGAGCTCCCGGTTCTTGCACTCGCCGAGCTCGACCGTCACGTTGATCTCAGACTGCAGCGAAAACAGGCTCGTCCGGATGCCTGGATAGGCTGGGGCGTGGATGAGGTCGTGGATGGTGCGCGGCTCGCGGGCGCAGATCCGCAGTAGGTTCAGGCGAAGCTCGCTCTGGGCGATGCTGCGCCGGATGGCTTCGCGTGTGGTCAAGAAGATCATGCTTCCACCTCCGGAAGTTGTCTGGGGTAGAAGCCATCAGCTGCGGTTGCAGCGGTTCACGGCGGGCCTCATCGCCTGGGGAATCCTAGCCCCTGGCGAGGCTCTTCGCTATACTCCCCCCTTCGGAGATGGCGGCCTCCGGCAACCGCCCCATCGGGGCTGATGACGCCTAATGGATGTGCAAAGGAGGCGTTGTTATGGATCAGCCCTGGTGGAATCCGTTCGTTTGGGTCAGCCTCGCGCTGGTGGCGAGCCTCATCTCATGGCGGATCGGCGTCTCGGTGGCCCTCGTTGAGCTCGTCCTCGGCGTCGTGGCCGGGAACACGCTCCACCCTCCAATTGGAGATTGGATGAACTTCCTTGCCAGCACCGGAGCGCTCGTGCTGACGTTCCTCGCCGGGGCCGAACTCGACCGGGGCACCGTCAAACGATTCTGGAAGCAAAGCCTCCTCTTGGGCCTGATCGGCTTTGCCGCTCCTTTCGCGCTCGTGTGGGGCCTCACGGAGGGCTTGCTCGGGTGGGAGCGGGCGTCTGCCCAGATCGCGGGGTTGGCGCTTTCGACCACGTCCGTGGCCGTCGTCTACGCGGTGATGGTGGAGACGGGCCTCAACGAGACCCCCTTGGGCAAACTCATCCTGGCGGCCTGTTTCGTCAACGACTTGGGCACGGTGGCCGTCCTTGGTTTTCTCTTTACCACGTTCGACATTTGGTTCTGGGTCTTCGTGGGCATCACCCTGCTGGCGATGCTGGTGCTGCCCAGAGCTGCGTCCCACTTCCTGGCCCGGTTCCGTTCGCACCCGAGCGAACCAGGGATCCGGTACCTCCTGCCCGTGCTGTTCGGCCTGGCGCTGATCGCCGTGAAGGGTGGGAGCGAGGGGGTATTGCCAGCGTACCTAGCGGGCATGGTGCTTGCAGACACGTTCAGCTCAGATCGGGAACTTCTCCGGCGCATGCGGGCCATGGCCTTCGCTCTGCTCACGCCCTTCTACTTCCTGCGGGCGGGGAGCTTCGTGTCGCTCCCGGCAGTGATGGCCAACGTGGGCCTGGTCGTCCTATTTTCCCTCGGGAAGACCGTCGCCAAGTTCATCGGGCTGTTCCCTGTCGGGATGGCGATGGGGATGCCCAAGAGGGCGAACTTGTACAACACGCTGATGATGAGCACCGGGCTTACGTTCGGCACCATATCCGCCCTGTACGGCCTGACGCATGGCCTGATCACCGAGGGACAGTACTCGGTCCTGGTGGTCGTGGTGATCCTCACGGCGCTTATCCCCACGGTGGTGGCTCAGGCGTTCGTCCAGCCGAGGGAACGCGAGCGCGGTTGCGTCCTTCGGGAGGGGAAAAGGGAAACTGCGGCCTGAATGCTGTTGCTCAAGCGGGCCTCATTGCCTGGGGACGCAACGGCCGAGGCCTTCTTCCGCAGCCCCTCCACGGCATAATGGACCCCGTGCGGTGCAGGGTGTGCGGCCGGCGGTCCACGGTGGTCGCGAAGGTTATCGGGGTATGTGGCGGGTGTCTGCGTGAGAAGCCCGAGGAAGCGCGCCCCTTCGTGGAGGCGGCCCATGCGCGGTCGCGGAGGCTGTTCGGTCTCCCTACCTGTCCTCCCCAAGCTGCGGACGGCACCCCGTGCGGGCTCTGTGCCCACCGCTGCCGCGTCCCCAAAGGAGGCGTGGGCTACTGCGGGCTCCCGCTGGGGAAGCGCACCACGGCCGTGGTGAGCTGGTACCACGACCCCCTTCCCACGAACTGCGTGGCCGACTTCGTGTGCCCGGGCGGCACCGGCCGGGGCCACCCCCGCTACGCCCACACCCTCGGCCCGGAGTACGGGTACAAGAACCTGGCCGTGTTCTATGAGGCCTGCTCCTTCGATTGCCTTTTCTGCCAGAACTGGCACTACCGTCTGGAGACGAGGCGGGCGACCCCGGTTTCGCCGGGGGCGGTTGTGGACGCGGTGGACGGTCGTACCGCGTGCATCTGCTTCTTCGGGGGCGATCCCACACCCCAGCTCCCCCATGCCCTGGAGGTGGCCCGGCGGGCCCTGGCCGCCCATTCCGGCCGCATCCTCCGGATCTGCTGGGAGACGAACGGGAGCATGAACCCGGGGCTCCTTGGGGAGATGGTGGAGCTGGCCCTCGCCTCCGGTGGGGTGATCAAGTTCGACCTCAAGGCGTGGACGGACGGGGTGCACCGGGCCCTCACCGGGGCTTCCAATGCCCAAACGCTTGCGAACTTCGCGCGGGCCGCGGCCCGGGCCGGGGAGCGGCCGGAGATCCCCCTCCTCGTGGCCAGCACCCTCCTCGTCCCCGGCTACGTGGACGCCGACGAGGTGGCCGGGGTCGCCCGGTTCATCGCCGATCTCAACCCCACCATCCCCTACAACCTCCTGGCCTTCTATCCCAACTGCCTCATGGAGGACCTGCCCCCCACTTCCTGGACCCACATGGAGCGGTGTGTGACCGCGGCCAAGGAGGCGGGGCTTGCTACCGTCCACATCGGGAACCGCCACCTCCTTTGGCCTGGAGACTACGCGGGCGCCGATGACAGAACCTTGACATGAACCACAAGGGCAGGGGGCGCGGATGAGGGTGGCCCGGTTGGCCGCGGGGCGGCACGTGGACCTTGGGCTCCTCGAACGCGACGGGTGCGCGATTTACGAC
>JANLFX010000130.1 GCA_024653325.1 Anaerolineae bacterium | reverse complement strand
CTCTTTTTACCACAAGAGCAGCAAAAGTGCAAGAAACTTCTTGTTACATACTTAGTGAGCGAAACGTTGCGGGGTTTCCAGGCAGTGGTCAGTTTCAATGGACGTGCTTTTGACCTGCCGCTGCTGGCTACCCGCTTCACCCTGGCGCGCATGGATTTCCCATTGACCGGCATGTCCCATCTGGATTTGTTATTCCCCGCCCGCCGGCTTTGGCGACAGCGGCTGGCATCCTGTGCCCTTTCCTCTCTGGAAGGAAACATCCTGGGCGTGATTCGGGAGAGCACTGACGTACCGGGTTGGCTGATTCCGGGCCTGTATTTTGAGTATCTGCGCACTGGCGACGCGCGGCCCATGCAGCGCGTGTTTTACCACAACGTACAGGATGTTCTATCGCTGGTAACCCTGACCGCGCGATTGTGCGCGGTTCTGACCAACCCTTTGGACGAAGAAAGTGGCCTTTTCGGCTGGGATTTGCACAGCCTGGCCCGCTGGTATGAGGGATTGAACATGATCCGTAGGGCCGAGGAAACCTACCGGGCTGCCCTGGCTCAGCCCTTGCCTGCCGATGTCAGAGGCACCATCCAGCGCGACCTTTCGCTCCTGCTCAAGCGGCAGGGACGGCTGGAGGAGGCCGCGGCCATCTGGCGCGAACTGATCCAGGATGGATACAGTTGCACACCCTGGGCTTGTGTGGAGCTGGCCAAGTACTGCGAATGGACTTTGCAGGACTATCTTACTGCCGCCCAGATGACTCGCCTGGCCATGGACTTCCTGGAATCGTCTGCCACCAGCGCATTCGTAGAGGGTGAACTGTCGGAGCTTCAGCATCGGCTGAGCCGTTTGGAGCGCAAAATGGCTACTGTAGGACAAGCTGAAGCTTGTCCTACATGTACAAGGAGTGACCATGCCTGAACTGCCGGACCTGGAGGTTATTCGCGGATTTCTGGAAGAGCATGTGGTGGGAACCACGATCGTCACGGTCGAGGTCGTGCGCCCCACGGTGATCCGCAACCTGTTGGCGGGCGATTTCGCCACGCGATTGGCGAGCCAACGGGTAGCTGCCGTACATCGCTACGGCAAATTCCTGCTGCTTGATCTGGCTTCTGGTGATCACCTTGTCCTGAACCCGATGCTGACCGGGCGTCTGCAATACTGCCTGCCAGATGACCGTCGCCTGCCGCGCACTTATCTGGTGCTCGCTTTGGATGACGGCCACGAACTGCGTTACAGCGATGAACGCTCTATGGGCAAAATCTACCTGACGGACAGTCTGGACCGGGTGCCCGGTTTCGGAGAGCTAGGGCCGGATGCCCTCGACCCGACGTTAACCCTGGAAGTGTTCAAGGAACGGCTGCGGCGATTTCGGGGGGAGATCAAGCGCGTGCTTATCCGTCAGGAGTTCATCGCTGGCGTGGGGAACGCCTATGCTGACGAAATACTCTGGCAGGCAGGCATCAGCCCATTTCGCAAAAGTTCCCAACTCTCGGATAATGAATTGCAGCGATTGTACGAAGCCTTGCATCTGGTGTTCGACCAGGCCATCGCCACCCTGCGTCAGCGGGTTGGTGCGGACATCCATATCGAGATTCGGGATTTTCTCCAGGTCCATCGCCGGGGTGGTCAGCCCTGCCCGCGCTGTGGTACTCGCATCTCAGAGGTCACTGCTCAGCAACGTATTACCAGCTTTTGCCGCCACTGCCAACCCGGCAGCCTGGTCAAAAATTAGTCCGGCGCTTATGCAAAGCAACCATCAGCAACCAGCAACTGACAACCAGCCCATCGGCCTCTTGATCATGACCGGTAACACCGAGGGCAGCCCCGCCGAGTGCATGGTAGCCGGGGCGCGGCGGGCCATCACCTGCGACATAGTGGAAAGGGCTTTGACCAGTGACGCTTTTGCGCCCATCGTGGTCTCCACCAACGATGGCACATTGGCCCGCATGCTGGATCGTTACCCTATCGAGATAGAGCTTGATTCACCGGGCAAAACCTTTCATTTTGGAAAAAAGTTGCGGGAACTGGTGGATAAATATGCACTCCCGAAAGTGTTTTATATGGGAGGCGGCAGCGGGCCCTTACTTTCTGCCGGGGAGATGGCTCGCATCGCCGAACAACTGCGCGCCAGTGACCGGCTGCTGATCACCAACAATTTCTTTTCCACCGATTTTGCAGCCTTCACTCCGGTCAGCGCTCTGGGGTCCATCGTCTTACCCGAGACGGATAACGACCTGGGCTGGCAACTTGGCGAAGTAGCCGGGTTGCCCATCCAGGAACTGCCGCGCACTGCTGCTACTCAACTCGATGTAGACACGCCGACTGATCTGATGACCATGAGCGGTCATCCGGCTCTGGGCCCTCATACGCGGGCCTATCTGGAAAGCCTGGATCTCGATACTGCTCACATTAAGGAAGCCATGCGCTACCTGGTGGATCGCGAGGCCGAGGTACTGGTCGCCGGGCGGGTATCGGCGGTCACCTGGGCCTATCTGGAGCGAGAGACCGCCTGCCGGGTGCGGCTGTTCTCCGAAGAACGGGGAATGCGGGCCAGCAGGCGTCAGGCCCGGGGTCAGGTACGATCTGTGTTGGGCTATCTCCTGGATCAAGTGGGAGTCGAGCGGTTCTTTGCCATCTTGGGGGAGATGAGCCAGGCCGTCTTCCTTGATAGCCGGGTCCTTCTGGCCCACTGCCGGGTGTGGCCGGCCGCCGCCGACCGCTTTGCTTCGGACCTGCGCCATCCGGAGGCTATCACCGATCCCTTTTTGCGTGAGCTGACCATCGCGGCGATGAATGCGCCAGTGCCGGTAGTGATGGGCGGGCATTCGCTGGTGGCCGGCGGGCTGTATGCCCTGGTGGAGACAGCCTGGGCGACGGGGGGCATGGATCTGCCGCCCCATGTCGCGTCCTCACGGTAGAACGGGATACCCTCTCGCCCCATAGTGAATTGCCAGAATCGGCAGGATAGGGTATAATGGATTATGGGGGTGAGCAATAACGCTACGGGTCCTCGAGCTTGGATTGCGGGAGAGGGGTAACGATGACCACCAAAATATTGCTCGTCCAGCAAAGTCGGTCGGCTGTGGATTGGCTATCACCCGTTTTGGAGAAAAAAGGCTTTGAGGTGACTATGGCTCGCAGTCAGAAGGCCGCGTTACAGCAATTAGCTGCGGACGAGCCTCAGCTAGTGATTGTAGACGACACCTGCCCGCGCTTTAGTGGGGTGAAGGTGTGTCGCGCCATGCGAGAACGGTCCCAATACGTGCCTATTATTTTGATCTTGGGAGCGGATAGTCAGGATAACAGTGAGGATACAGGGGCCACAATGCATCTGGTGCTTCCTTTCACCTCACGCAAGCTGATAAACCGCATCAAAAAAATCCTACCCAAAGAGGAAGAAGATACTCTACAGGTGGACAGGTTGACCCTCAACTTGAAAGCGCGTTCGGTAACGCGGGGTGGCGAGACGCATCACCTGACACCCAAACAATTCAAGTTATTGGAACTGTTCATGCGCCATCCAGGCCAGGTATTATCCCGCAGATTTATTATGAACCAGGTGTGGGAGACTGACTACATGGATGACACGCGCACCCTGGATGTGCATGTCCGTTGGGTGCGGGAAAAAATAGAGGAAAACCCCAGCCAGCCGGTCTATCTGCGTACCGTGCGCAACCACGGGTACTGCTTCGCTGTGCCCCAGGCTGAAATTGTTGCGGATAAGGAGGCTGGGGGCGAGGTAAAGATGTGAGGCGGCCTTCGGCTACGGAAACTCTGGTGTGAAAAAGGGGTGCGACGCACTTTGAAAAAGTGCGTCGCACCTTGCCGTTTTTATTTGCTGACCAGGTCACTGAAGATCTTGAAGAGCTCTATGGGCAATGGGAACAGGATAGTCGAATTCTTTTCTGCCGCGATTTCCACCAGCGTCTCCAGATACCGCAATTGGAGAGCCGCTGGCTCGCGAGAGATGATGTTGGCTGCTTCGGCCAGGGCATGCGAGGCCTGCAACTCACCCTCAGCGTGGATGATCTTACCCCGCTTTTCGCGTTCAGCCTCAGCCTGGCGGGCCATGGCCCTCTTCAGCGTATCCGGCAGCTCTACGTCTTTGACCTCCACGATGCTCACCTTGACGCCCCAGGGTTCGGTGTGCTCGTCAATGATCTGCTGCAACTTGTGATTGATCTGCTCACGACGAGTGAGCAATTCATCCAGTTCGGATTGACCCAGGACACTACGTAACGTGGTCTGCGCGATGCGCCATGTGGCCTGCCGGTAGTTCTCCACCTGGGTTATGGCTGCCGACGGGTCTACCACGCGGAAGTAGGCCACCGCATCCACTTTAACAGTGACGTTGTCCTTGGTGATGGCTTCCTGGGCGGGGATGTCCAGGGTAACCACGCGCAGGTCCACTTTGATCATACGGTCCACGAAGGGGATGATGAAGAACAATCCCGGCCCCTTGGCCCCTACCAAACGTCCCAGACGGAAGATCACCCCGCGTTCGTATTCCTGGACGATTTTGATGGCCGCGCTGGCGATAGCCAGCAAGAAGATCAGCACCACCCCAAAGGTGGAACAGAAACTGAGAAACACTTCCATGTTTGAGTCACCTCCTTCCATAACCAGTTTATCTTGCTAACCCTCCCGCAGGTTCCAAACCTGCGAGAGGGTTTGTGAAAAGACCAACGAACAAAATCGGCTATAATAGGATCAGGAGCGTTTTCTTCGGACACGATCTTGACGAATTTTGTACATTCAAAATAGCTGCTATGGGTGGTTCCGGTGAGTTGCTCTGAGAATCGTGACATTTTTCGCAACTCCCGAAGCAACAGTACAAAAAACCAAAATAGCACGTGAGGTGTCTTGATTATCAAGAGCTTATTCTTGCCCACTGACTCGATGGGGTCTCCGTCTGACTGATCAAGTTATGGATGCTTTCTTCTGTAGTTCCAGCTAGTTCGGCTGCTTCGGCGACGCTTATCTTCTCACTCATTGCTTAAGCCTCCAATCCAGCATTCGGTCAGAAATCCATCAAATGATCATCTTTGTCCGCTACTTCACACTCACTGTTTCTTTACCAGGCAATCCATGCACCTTGTACGTCAGTGTGTTAATTGGTAGGGGTGAAGTGCCGAACCGTCCTACTGCGCGCTGCCCTTCAAAAAAACCTTGACAAATGTTAGTGGTTTGTGGTATACTATAATTGCCAGGGATAAAATTCGGCTCCATGCCGTGTGAACGTCCGGTTGCGGCCGGGAGTTCCTATATCCCCGGCAGGTCTTCTAAAGCCGCTAGAGTTAGCGGCTTTTTTTGTGAGTAATAGACCCCGTACTTGGCTTGGCGCGTATCATCCAGGTCATTCACCAACTTGAATGCTGGCCAAAGCAATTCCACGTACCGGTCTTCCCGGTGTTCGTAGAGCCGTTGTAGGGCCCAAAGAAAGTAATCCACGGCCTGCAACCCTGCACATGCTGGTGGAGTGCTGGCAATGACGTTAATAGGAGCGTCGCAGGTAATGCCCCACTGCACACTGAACCTGCGCCTAGCTGTCTCCAATGCTTCTCGCAGCGCAGCCGTTCTGTCTGCTTTGCCTCGTTTTGCAAAGTAAATGTAGTATTCATCGTCTTTGTGAAGCAGGGTCTTGAACAAGCGTCTTACAAGGTAGTCGTACAATTCGTTGGGATGGTAACGATAGGTGGCGTCTCGCTCGTTACGTTGCCGTACATACTGAAGCAGTTTGCGTTTATCTCGGATGACGGCGAAAAAGCGCAGGTCGTGACGTGTCAGAAGGTGGAACACTTCACGACGGACTTCGGGCACATCATCTTTAGCGTGAAAGGCCAAGGCGGTCTTTTTCGATTCCGGCTGTATAGATGACACGCCTTTGAAGTACGGGTCAGCCAGTAGATTTGCCCGCAGGTCTTCCATCCTCATAAGACAAAGATTTTACATCCGGTACGTCTAGCAAGCCCAATATGAAGAATCGAGAACAGCCCTCTGTGCCGACAATAATGCGTCCTTGTCTGTTGAACAATGTGCCATCGCCAGCTTCATCCACAAAATAATGGCGAGTTGAGGGGCGTCGTTCTTGAGATTGATTCATCGGTGCGTTGTTCTCTGGCTGAAATGGATCCGGACACAAAGACTCACTTGCTCCTGACTTGTATGCCACTTAGCATCTCTGCCGCTTTGCGCAGGATGCGCTGTTCGCTCTCGTAAGCGGCAGTGGCAATGGCCTCCTCCAGAGGAAACCAGCGTGCCGCTTCCACCTCCCAGTCGTGATCAGCCACATCTCCGCCCGTGGCCTCGATGAGATAGAAGTAAACCTTTTTGTGGTAGCGCACCGGGCCCTCGGCCTCTTCCCAGCGATACCAGTACTCGACCGCGTCTATCTGTTCCAGCACGCGACCGGTAAGTCCGGTTTCCTCTTGTACCTCGCGCAAGGCGGCGGCTGGCATGGCCTCGCCGCGTTCCACCAGGCCTTTGGGCAAAGCCCAGCGTCGGCTACCATCGGGAGCGGAGGTGGCGATGAGCGCCACTTCGATCCCGCCTGCGTCTGTGCGACGGAAGACCACTCCGCCCGCCGAAAGCTGGAATTTGGTCGGCACTTTGGCCACTGTCCCATACTCCCCTTAACTCGAAACCTGAAACCCGCAACCCCTAAAGCCTGCCTTCCGCGTACCTTTTGCCCAATTTTTCGAGCATGTCGGCGGTCATGGCCGCCAGGTCGTACTCCGGCTGCCAGCCCCACTCCTGGCGGGCGGCGCTGTCGTCAATGGAGCGAGGCCACGAATCGGCGATAGCCTGTCGGAAATCAGGTTTGTACTCGCAGACGAATTCGGGGATGTGTTTTTTGATCTGGGCGGCCAGCTCGCCGGCGGAGAAGCTCATCGCCGCCAGGTTGAAGTCGGCGTGATGCTTGAGCTGGGAAAGGTCGGCTTCCATCAGGTCAATGGCCGCTTTAATGCAGTCGGGCATGTACATCATGGGCAGCACCGTGTCTTCCCTCACAAAGCAGGTGTACCGCTGGCGCTTGATCGCTTCGTAGAAGATTTCCACGGCGTAATCGGTCGTTCCGCCGCCGGGTAAAGTTTCACTGCTGATGATGCCCGGATAGCGCACACCACGCACGTCCAGGCCGAAGCGGATGAAATAGTAATTGCAGAGCAGTTCGCCAGCGACCTTGGTGACGCCGTACATGGTCGTTGGGCGCAGAACCGTTTCCTGGGGGGTGTTATCCCGGGGGGTTTCCGGACCAAAGACAGCGATGGAACTGGGACAGAAGACGCGCACCATCTCGTGTTCCCTGGCTACTTCCAGGACGTTGTACAAACCGTTCATGTTCACTTCCCAGGCGAGTTGGGGCTTTTTCTCTCCGGCAGCCGAAAGGATGGCGGCCAAGTGATAGATGGTGTCAATCTTGTATTTGCGCACGATCTCCTCGATGGTCTCCCGTCGGGTGACATCAATATATTCGAAAGGTCCGGTACTGCACAGTTCTTCGCTGGGCTTTGTTCTGTGACCGGCGGCCACGACGCGGTCGTTGCCGTACCTGCAGCGCAGGGCCAGGGTCAATTCGGATCCGATTTGACCGCAGGCTCCGGTCACCAAAATCCTGGTCATGTCGCTTTTGGCCATGATGTTTCCTCCTGAGTTTTCTTCTTCGAAAATCCTCATCCCGGGGCGGAACGACCCCGGTCGCCCCATCGCGGATGGAATGTAAAGGGAGTATAGCACAGCGCCTTGCTTTCGTCAAGGAGGTTGGTGGTCCGGCGGAAATGGTGGCCGTAGCGCAGGCTTTTAGCCTGCGGCGGACGGAAGCCCGTTTTACTGTAGCGTCGCCCCTTGCGAGCGTCCCCGGGCCAAGACGCGCTTGAAATTCTGGGCATATAGTGTTACAATGTACACAACGGAGATGGCGATGGTTCAGGTGTTGCTCGTGGTCAGCGATTGGCGCGAAAGAGCCCTGATCCTGGCGCAACTGCAAGAGGAGGGGTACACAGTCCACGCCGTGAACACCGTGCAGTGGGCGATCGCTTTGTTGTGCCGGGGCTTGATCGCCCCAGACGTGGCCGTCGTGGACCTGATTTCTCAAGGCGCAGCCGAGCAAGAATTAGTCGCGCTGCGCAAACTAATCGGGAATGCGCCGCTGATCCTTTGCACTGGCGTCTACGAGCAGGCTGATATTCAGGATAAATTGACCCCGGCCCGGGTACTGGTCCGCCCTTTTCGTATTCAAGACGTGGTGGATGCCGTGCAGGGAGTTTGGGGGGCTAAGCGCTGATCCAGAAGGAGGCACGAGATGGCTGATCTTATTGGGCAGACTATCGGACAATACCGGATTCTGGAGCAGATTGGCAAAGGGGGAATGGCTACGGTATACAAGGCCTATCAGCCATCCCTGGACCGCTATGTGGCCATCAAGGTGCTGCCTCCCTACTTTGCCCACGAAGAGGGCTTCGCCGAACGCTTCACCCGCGAGGCGAAGGCCATCGCCAAACTCACCCACCCCCACATCCTGCCTATCCACGATTTCGGCCAGGAAGGGGAGCTGAGTTACATTGTCGCCCAATATGTGGAGGCCGGCACTCTCAAGGACATGCTGGGTCAGCCGATGAACCCCCGCCGCGCCGCGGAGATCATCAGCCAGGTGGCCGAGGCCCTGGATTACGCCCACGCGCGGGGAATCATCCATCGGGATGTGAACCCAGCAATGTGCTGATGGACCGGGGCACCTGGGTGCTGCTCACCGACTTCGGTCTGGCCAAGATGGTGGAAGCCTCGCAGGCGTTGACCGCCTCCGGGGTGGGAGTGGGCACCCCGGCCTACATGTCGCCGGAGCAGGGGCAGGGGTTGAAGGTGGACGCCCGCTCGGATGTGTACTCGCTGGGCATCGTGTTGTACGAGATGTTGACCGGGCGGGTGCCGTTCGAGGCGGAGACGCCGATGGCGGTGGTGATCAAGCACATCACGCATCCTTTGCCGTTGCCGCGGCAGATGAACCTCTTATTGGAAGCCGCCGATTTGCAACTCCAATCTGCCCAGGTCAATGACGGGAGTCTGGCACTGAGTTTCGAGTAAAGATGGGTTCGTTTATTCATGAAGGGATCAAGGTCACAAGCCCTGTGAGGTGAGCGTATCACTGGGGACATTGTAGATAGGTGAAAGAGGCAATGGGCTCCTTAAAGGTGGATTGTAGCGTCGGGGCTTGCCCCCGACGCCTGCGTCGCCCGCAAGGGGCGA
>JANLFX010000012.1 GCA_024653325.1 Anaerolineae bacterium | reverse complement strand
CGCAGCAGCGGTCGGCCGCTACGGGACAAACCTGCCCCGAAACTGAAACGCACCCTCTAGGGAATAACCACCCGCACTTGGTGGATAAGGATGCTGTTTTCCTGAACCTGCGCCCGGCCTGGATCCAATACGGGCAGGCGTTGCATGTTGCCTGGAACATACATCCCCGTCCGAATCCAATATACCCCCGGCTCAGCCTGCATGGGTATGGTGAGATCGTAGGGGTCACTCACCTGTTCATTGGAAATCCAACGGGTGGTGGGATAGCGTCCGCCCCGGGGTTCGCTATCCCGCTGGGCGACAATGGTCCCATCTGCACGGGTGAGGTGCACGAACACCATATAGCTTTCGTTCATCGCCTGTAACGCGCGCCAGTAAAGGGTGAGGCTCAAAGTATCACCGGGGTGCAATTCTTCTGCTCCAAGGTCACAGGCCACCAACAACACTTTATTGTCCAGATTCGCGCCGATTTCCACTCGCGGGCCAGAACTGACAGTGAGTATGATAGTACTGCCCTCAGTCACCACCGCCCCCGCTGCCGGTTCCTGGGCCAGCACTATGCCCGGCGGTTCCAAACTCCAGGCTTCCTGTCGCATAACGACCAGGCCTATATCGGTCAACACTGGCTCAATCATAGAGATCGGTGCGCCTACTGCCTGGGGCACAGTTACCAATTGCGGCCCCTGGCTGATGACAACTCCCACGCTTTCACCGCGTTTGATCGGCTGTCCGGCGGGCACCAACTGTGATACGATGCTGAGCGCAGGGATGGTAGGATGATACGTTTCGCCGACCACGGACATGCCCAGTCCCAGGTTGGCCAGAATCTGGCGGGCAGTTTCCTGTTCGAGACCCACCAAGTCTGGCACGATGACTTCGCCAGGGGCAGGGGTAACGATGACACCTGCGGTGGCCGTGGGTTCAATGGGCACAGTGGTGAACGTCGGTACTGGTGTGTCCAATGGCGGGGGTATAGCATAACGTCGGTAAACCAGGCCCCACAAGGGCAACAAGCCCATCACGGCCAGAAATGCGGCTGCCCCCAAAACCATGGCTACCCAATCGAGGCCGTGGCGCTCCTCGCGTTCCATCTCCTCCGCGAGTACAGGGCGGGCAGCGTGGGCCCGCGCCGGACCAGACACTGGCTGTAACGGCTGGGTAATTTCCTCTCCCTGGCGCCGACAATCAATCAGAATACGTCCCAGTTGCTCCGCCGTGCGATAGCGCTTTGTGGGGTCCTTGGACAGCGCATGGTGAACGATCTGGGCCACGTGTGAAGGCACGCGTGGATTGCGGGCTGACAGAGCAGGAGGTTCTTCTTGCAAATGCTTCAGAGCCAGGGTTTGCGCATCCTCAGCCATAAATGGCAATTCCCCGGCGAGCATTTCATACAGAATGACGCCGATAGCATAAACATCCGAAGCCGAGGTCGGTAGCTTGCCTGCTGCCTGTTCAGGGGACAAATATTGCGGGGTGCCCCAGATCGCCTCCGGCTCACCCATTACCCCGGATGAGAGAGCACGGGCTATCCCGAAATCGGTCACTTTCACTCGCCCGTTGGTGGTGACCAGCACGTTCTGCGGTTTGAGATCACAATGCACCAATCCGGCTCGATGGGCATAGCCCACTGCAGCACACACTTGAATGGCTATATCTAACGCCTGTCCCACGCGGAAAGGGGACTCATCGCGTATCTTGTCTTTCAGATTCTGGCCTTCGACGTATTCCATCACAATGTAGTGCCAGTCCTCATCCTGACCTACATCGAAGACGGTGACGATGTTAGGGTGATCCAGGCCAGCCGCCGCCCGTGCTTCCCGCTGAAAGCGCCCCAGAAAGGCCGCATCGTCGCCATATCCCGGACGCAGGACTTTGAGAGCCACCACCCGGTCCAGGGCCCGGTCGTAGGCGCGATACACCACGGCCATTCCTCCCTCGCCAATGCGATTCAGAAGGTGGTAGCGATTATTAAGCACGGTTTTTCCTCTGGGTGGCTCCATGTAATCCATCCTTTATATGCTCCCAAGCTCCCTGCTGGTTTCCGAACGCAGTCGAGTATATTGTACACCAACTTACTGCTTTGTTCAAGCAACCTGAATCGTGGTCTGAGCTTTACGCTTTCCCCACGTATCCTTAACCAAAGATTCACCCCAGCCAGGGCTAAACCGTGGTATAATACAGGCAACTTCAGGCGAATATCGCAGCTCATCGTTGCCTCAAAATAGAACATTTTAGCCATTCGCCAAAGTCGAAAGCGAGTCCCTGGCCATCATCGTTCCCTCTATACAGCCTGAGCCAGGGGCTTGTTTTTTTGGTTTGCTCCACTTACCCGGCAAAAGCTCTCAGCCTTTCTAATCCCCCAACGCTCCCGCTTGCCCTCAGCTCATTTTCATGATACACTTGACATGCACAAATGAGGGAGGCGCATGAGTCAGTTGCTCAAGTACAACGACAACGGCCTGGTCTATTACCGCTTTGTGACCCTGGAAGACCAGCCAGGACTGTTCCATGGCATTTTCACCCGTCTGGGGGGAGTAAGCTCCGCCCCCTGGGCCACACTTAACGTTGGACACACGGTGGGTGATGATCATGAGGCGGTGGAAGAGAATCATCGTCGTCTTTGTCGCGCTTTGGGCATCGCTCGCCAGGACATTGTCAGCGGGTATCAAGTGCATGGCACCCGTGTGGCCCGCGTGGGTCTTCGGGATCGGGGACAGGTATACCCTGAGACTGACATCCTGATCACCGATGTCCCTGGAGTACCATTGATGCAGCGTTATGCTGATTGTCTTCCCATTTTGCTCTATGATCCGGTGCATCGGGCTGTCGGCTTAGCTCATGCCGGATGGCGTGGCACCCTGGCCAGGGTAGCGCAAAAAGCGGTGGAGGCGATGCAGACCGAGTTCGGCACCCGCCCTGCCGACCTGATCGCCGCTTTGGGACCGGGTATCGGCCCTTGCTGCTATCAGGTTGGGCCAGAAGTGGCAGGGGCAGCGCAGACTACAATCTCGGGTTGGCCATCGGTATTGCTCCGCCGTCGGGATGGCTCATGGCACCTGGATTTGTGGGAAGCCAATCGGCGGTTGCTTAAACAGGCGGGGGTGGAACACATCGAGATTTCGGGATTGTGTACTGCCTGCCGTACCGATGAGTTCTACTCCCACAGGGCGGAACAGGGACGCACTGGCCGCTTTGGCGTAGTGATCGGGCTTAGATGGTAGGGAGGCTAAAAGTGAATCTTGGGGAGAATCTGCGAAGGGTGCAAGAACGCATTGTCGCTGCCGCCGAACGGGTCGGGCGGGATCCGAGCGAGGTGACCCTGGTAGCAGTGACCAAAACGCATCCGCCAGAAATCATCCGCGCAGCTTACGAATTGGGGCTCCGTGATTTTGGCGAAAACCGGGTGGAAGAGGCAGCGGATAAGATCAGCAAACTGCCAGAGGATATAACCTGGCACATGGTAGGCCACTTGCAGAGCCGTAAGGCAGCACTGGCGGCAGATTTATTCGACATCATACATTCGGTGGACAGTGTGAAGCTGGCCCGCCGTTTGGATCGTTTTTGTGCGGAGCGCAATCGGCTGATGCCCGTGCTGCTGGAAATCAATGTCTCCGGTGAGGTTAGCAAATACGGCTTCCCTTTAGCGGACCGGGATATGCTGGGGGCGGCCGTTGCCGAGATGCTAGCCCTGTCTCATGTACGCATTGAAGGGCTGATGACCATGGCTCCCATCGTGTCTGACCCTGAGGAAGCGCGACCGGTATTCCGGGGTCTGCGGGAACTGCGCGAGGCGCTGTCTGCCCGCTTTCCCCAGGTCGAGTGGCGACACCTGTCCATGGGTATGACCGATGATTTCGAGGTAGCTATTGAAGAGGGAGCAACCATGGTACGCATCGGACGAGCAATTTTCGGCCCTCGCGGGACAGGTTGAAAACCCGCGTTCGGGGACACAAGAGGGGGAGGGAGCAGAACATGAAAGGTGTGCTGGTTTATATTATCAACCTGCTGTTCAGCCTGTATAGTCTGGTCGTCGTCGCCCGCGTGTTTCTGGAGATGTTAGTTGGCCCCTTTCACCCCTCCGTTCAAATACTCCGCCGTTTTACAGAGCCGATACTGGCTCCCACGCGGCGGCTAGTCCCTCCCATCGGTATAGTGGACATCAGTCCAGCAGTGGTTTTGCTGCTGTTGTACATTGTACGCGTGCTATTGGTGTCGGTTATTTCCAGCGTGCTACATTAACCTGCCATACAACCGGGTGGTGAGCATGGAGACGAGGACCATGCGTGAGTTCAAGATCACCAGCGCCGTAGGTGGGGCAGCTTTTGCGGTGCGCGTCATACCCCGGGCGAAGAAAAACGAGATTGTAGGAGCACAAGGGAACGCGCTCAAGGTACGACTTACCGCTCCACCGGTAGAGGGTGCAGCCAACGAGGCTCTGATTGATTTGCTGGTCAAGAGGTTGGGTGTACGCCGTGGTCAGGTGGAGATCGTCGCCGGGTGGAAATCGCGGACGAAGATGGTCAGCGTTACCGGCCTCACCCCGGCGGAAGTGGAAGAACGGCTAGGGCTCAGTTGAGGCCTATTCTAATGTTTCACACTTGTCTTCGCGGCCGGTATTGAATGGCCTCTGCCAGATGCGCGGTCTCGATCCTCTCGCTGCCCGCCAGGTCGGCGATGGTCCGCGCCAGCTTAAGGATACGATGGTAGGCCCGTGCACTCATCTGCAATTGTTGCATCGCAGCTCGCAGCAGACTCTTCCCTGCCTCATCCACCCGACAGAATTCCCGCACCTCCGCCGGACCCATGTCCGCGTTGCAAGCCAGCTTCGTTCCCGTAAAGCGCTGGCGCTGCCTTTCTCTGGCCTTCTCCACCCTGGCGCGTATCTTTGCACTGGGCTCCCCCAATCGGTCACTGGAGAGTTTATCATACTCCACCCGCGGCACTTCGACGTGGATGTCAATGCGGTCCATCAACGGACCAGAGACGCGCTTCTGGTACTTGCTGACCATGCTCAGGGAGCAGGTGCACTCGCGTACCGGGTCCCCAAAGTAGCCACAAGGACAGGGGTTCATAGCCGCGATGAGCATGAAATTGGCCGGGAAGGTAAGGGCCCCCTGCGCCCGGCTGATGGTCACCACCTTGTCCTCCATGGGCTGGCGCATCACCTCCAGGACGTGAGAGCCGAACTCCGGCAACTCGTCGAGGAAGAGAACGCCCCGGTGAGCCAGGGAAATCTCGCCGGGACGCGGCCACCGCCCGCCGCCTACCAGTCCAGCGTGGCTGATGGTATGGTGTGGAGCACGGAAGGGACGATGACGCACGAGAGGCGCGTCTGGGGGCAGCATGTCTGCTACCGAGTAAATGCGAGTAATATCCAGGGCTTCTTCTAAAGTCAGATGAGGGAGGATACCGGGTACCGCCCGGGCCAGCAGGGTTTTACCTGCGCCTGGCGGACCGATCATTAATACATTGTGTCCACCCGCCGCTGCTACCTCCAGGGCCCGCTTGACATGCTCCTGCCCCTTAACCTCCTGGAAATCAGTGGCGCAAGGTGGGTCGCCGACTTCGTCGAAATTGATGGTGGATTGATAGGGTGGAATGAGATTGAGACCGCGCAAATGCCCGGCTAGTGAGGCCAGGTGATCTACCGGGATCACGGTCAGACCATGGATCAACGACGCTTCGGGAGCGTCCTCCTGTGGAACGAACAGGGTGGTGAAGCCTTGCTCCTTGGCGAAGCTGGCCATGGGCAACACGCCCTTCACGTGACGCACACTGCCATCCAGGGAGAGTTCGCCGATGAAAATAGCCTTGTCTTCGGGAGGGAAAATCTGCTGTGAAGCAATGAGCAGAGCCACGGCGATGGGCAGGTCGTAGGCGGGGCCTTCCTTGCGCAGGTCGGCCGGGGCCAAGTTGACCGTGACTCGCCCACCGGGGTAAGCCAGGTTCGCATTCTTGATCGCCGAGCGCACCCGCTCCCCTGATTCTTTGACGGCGGCATCGGGCAGGCCGACGATGGTCAACGAAGGCAGACCACGACCGGTATCTACCTCTACCTCAACGATAGCTCCTTCCAGGCCGATAACCGCACAACTCGAGACTTTGGCCAGCATAAGTCCCCCCTGCTGCCGGGCATGTTACGTGTTACGTGTTGCGTGTAGGGCTAACTCCAGCACGTGACGGGTACGAGCAGGCATGGGGTAAGCGTCCAGGTCACCAGCGTTCACCCAGCGCACGTCCAGGGCATCGGAACCGGCGCGAGGTTCACCGCTCACGTAGCGGGCCAGCAGGTCCACCAGTACGTAGTGGTATCGTACCCGGCCCGCGTCATCACGCTGAATCAAATCACTCACGTACAGCACCTCACCGGGTTCGATCTCGATACCGGTTTCCTCAAGAGCTTCGCGCCGGGCAGCCTGGGCTAACGTCTCCCCCAGTTGCAGGCGGCCACCAGGCATAGCCCAATGGCCACGGCCTGGATCGTGCCCTCGCTGGACGAGAAGAACAGCTCCGTTCTTGACGACGACTGCACCCACGCCAACCAGTGGCTGCTCCGGGTATTCCCGCTTCATCATCCTGACAGCCTCTCCCGCCTCCCCAAGCCCCCGGCGAAGCCGGGGGTCGGGTGACAGCCCACCCATCCAGTGGTGACGGCTCCCCCGACTACGTCGGGGGCTCTTGCCGACCCCCGGCGAAGCCGGGGGTCGGGTGACAGCCCACCCATCCAGCGATGACGGCTCCCCCGACTACGTCGGGGGCTTCTTGCAAGCCCCCTAACGAATAATAAAAGATAGCACGACCAGCAAGCCCATCATCGCCGCCGCCAGGATACCGATGCGCTTCAGGTCGGCGATGACGTAGCGATACTCCTTGCTGAAATCCACTGTCGTGGGGCTGGGAGCAGCGGGCTGCTTCGCCGCCTGCACGGTCGGGGCCGCCGCCGTGGGCGCCTGTACTGCGGGCGCTTGCACTCGGGTTGTAACCCGCCGCTTGCGCGCCGTGCGTTTCGATTTTTTGCTCATTCTTGAACACCTCTTTCGCACTGAGTACTATTCTCAACTAAACTGCGGGACGGGGAAGCAACCCCGCCTGAGCAGTGATCTCCGCCACCGACTCTTCCCATTCGATGGCCATGATGTGCACCCCGGCCACGCCGGGGATCTCGCGCACCTGCTGAATCACCTCCACGCAGACCTTGATGCCCTCCTCAGCCTGTTTCTCTTTCGGTGTGGCCTTCATCCGCTGCACGATCTCGTCGGGCACATCCATGCCGGGCACTTTGGTGGCCATGTATCTGGCTGCGCCGAAGGATTTGATGGGGGCCACTCCGGCCAGGATGTAGCACTGCTCATGCACGCCCAGGTCTACCACGCGCTTCATGTATTCGCGAAATTTGGGCACGTTGAACACGATCTGGGTTTGGATGAAGTCCGCCCCCGCCTTCGCCTTCTTTGCCAGGCGATAAGGCCGGAAATCGAACGGGTCGGCAAAGGGATTAGCCGCCGCCCCGATGAAGAAACGGGGTTCGGGGCCTTTCACCTCATCACCACACTGGAAGCGCCTGTCATCCCGCAGACCCTTGACCATGCTCAGAAGCTGCATGGAATCCAGGTCGAAGACATTTTTGGCCGTGGGATGGTTACCGAATACCTGGTGATCGCCGGTCAGACAAAGCAAGTTTTTGATGCCCAGCGCGGCAGCGCCCAACAGGTCGCTCTGGATGGCGATGCGGTTGCGGTCACGACAGGTCATTTGCATGGTGGGTTCCAGACCCAACCGCAAGAGCATCACGGCCACGGCCATAGAGGACATGCGCACCACCGCCGTCTGGCAATCGGTGATGTTCACCGCGTCTACATAGCCTTTGAGATAACCCGCTTTCTTTTCAATTACCGCCGTGTCAGCGCTCTGCGGCGGACCCAGTTCCCCGGTCGCGGCAAAGTAGCCAGCGGTAAGTACTTTTTCCAGATTGCTGCCTGCTTTCATGATTGTTTCTCCTCCACGAACGTCAGTCGCAGGTCTTCACGCACAATCTTGCGTGGGCCGCCGTCGCGGCTGGTAGACCAGTCCTTGGCCGGCTTTACTTCCATCATCAAGTCCAACCGGTCCAACGCCTGCAGCCGGTCATAGATGAGCTGCCAGGCACAGTCAATCTCCGGATTGACCTCACATTTTCCATTCTGCGAGCCACCGCAGGGTCCGTTGAGCAGGCTCTTGGAGCAACGGGCGATGGGGCAGATACCGCCAGTAAGATAGAGAACGCAATCGCCGCAGGCCTGGCAGCGTTCGTCCCACACGCCTTGCTCGACAGGTTGGCCCAGGAAAGCGGTGTTCAGCCCCGGCAAGGTGAGTTTATTGGGGAACTGCTCGTTCATCGTCTGCACGCCGATGCCACAGGCCAGGGAGAGCACAACATCGGCCTCCTCGATCAGGTCGGCCACCTCTTCGTTGAACTCGTACTCGCACTGGCGCTGCACTGTGGCCTCGATGAATTCTTTATTCTGACCATCCAGCCTGGTAGCCATGCGCAGGGCGGAGGCCAAAGCGCCTACTTCTTTCTCCCCACCGGCAAAGCAGATGGTGACACACGTCCCGCAGCCGAGGATCAGCACTTTCTGATAATCGGCGATCATGCTCTTGATCTCGTCAAGAGGCTTCTGTTCAGCTATTATCATGTTGGGTTACCTCCGTTGGAGAAGCTCATCAAGCGAAATCCGACGTTCATAATGGATTCGTCCCCAGGGTGCGGACTCGCTCCGCCATTTCTTGGGCGATGCGCGGCACGGTTCCCCACTCGGCACTGGGGATATTATATAGCGCCAGGCGGTCACCGCCAAGGCCCACCTGATTCAGCACCTCTTTGACGAACTGAACTTTGCCCTGGATGCGATTAACTGCCTTATCCGTATGACGGCATTCCTCGCCCACGCACCCGGCCACGAACACACCATCCGCCCCCAACTCGAAAGCCCGCAGCAGGTGCTGGATGTCTATTCTGCTCGTGCAGAACACATCGAGGGTTCTGACATTAGGGGGAAGCTGGGCGCGCACTGATTCTGCCCACTCATCTCCGGCGTAAGCGCAATACAAGCAGCAAAAGCCAACGATGAACGGTTCCGGGTTGCTGGCGGGAGCAGTGGCGAACAGAGCCTCAATTTCCTGGTACAACTGGTCCTCGCTGTAGAGTTTCATGGTGATGGCCTTGGCCGGGCACTCACTGGCGCAAACGCCGCAGGCCTGGCATTGAGTGGGGTCAATGAAAGCGGCTCCATCTTTGATCACGGGCACATCATAAGGACAAACCCGCACACAGGTCAGGCAGGCAGCGCACTTACCCGTATCCACATAAGCTCCCCCCCCACAGGTGAGACAACGATGGGCCGCGCGCATGGCCATCGCCGGGGTGTAGCCCAATTCGACCTCTCTGTAATTGAAGGCGCGTTCTTCGAGGGGCAGCAGGGGCATGGGCTCCCGAATCAGCGGCTTGATTTTCTCGACGGTTTTCTGAGGCAACTCGCCCAGCTTCTGTGGCTCTGCGAAGCGGAGCTTGGCCAGGTTCTCCCCTCGCAAGTAAGCATCAATGGAGATGGCCGCGCGCCGTCCCAGGGCCATAGACCCCACCACGCTGCCCGGTCCGGAAATAACCTCTCCGCCGGCGAAGATGCCGGGAGCGGTGGTGGCCAGCGTATCGGGGTCTACTTTGATAGTGCGCCGTGGGGTGAGCTCGATACCGTCCTCTGGATGGATAAAGGAGAGGTCAGAAGCCTGGCCGATAGCCAGAATAACCGTATCTCCTTCGATAACGCTTTCCGTGTTACAGACGAAAGAGGGATTAAAGCGGCCTTCGCTGTCGAATACCGACTCGCAGACAATGGTCTCCAGCCCCACCACTTTGCCATCCCGACCCAGGATCCTGTTCGGGCCGAGGGAAGGATGAAGGACAATCCCTTCCCTCTGAGCTTCTATAATCTCCCATTCATGGGCGGGCATCTCCTCCCGGCATTCGAGGCAGATCATGTGCACCTCTCTCTCGTCGCCCAGGTTACCCACCCGTACCGCCGAACGGGCCACATCCACCGCCACGTTGCCCCCGCCGATAACCAGGACCTTCTTGCCCAGCTTCACCGGCTTGCCCTGATTGACGTCCCGCAAGAAATCCACGCCCAGCAGGACGCCATCCAGGTCCATGCCCTCAATGCGCAGAGTACGGCTCTGTTGAGCACCGATGCCGATAAAGATGGCTTCATATCCCTGCGCCTTTAGTTCGGAGATGGTCAGGTCCTGACCGATGCGCACATTAGTTTTCAGCTCCACGCCCGCTTCCAGGATGCCCTTGATGTCTATGTCAATGATCTCCCGTGGTAAGCGGTACTTGGGCAGGCCCACCCGCAACATGCCGCCGGGCTCCGGCAGGGCTTCGAAGATGGTAACCGGGTAACCCATGCGCGCCAGGTCATAGGCGGCAGTCAATCCTGCCGGACCGGCGCCAATAATAGCCACTCTTTGGTTCTTGGGTTCCACGGCGGGTTTGCTTGGACCATGTCCCAGGGACAAATCGTGCCGTTCAGCCACAAAGCGTTTCAAAGCGGCTATGGACACAGGCTCGTCCACCTGATTGCGCCGGCATTCTTCCTCACAGGGGTGGGCGCAAACGTGGGAACAAACATAGATCAGGGGGTTAGGCTCTCTGGCGATGGCGTAGCCTTCCTCGAAATCACCTCGGGCGATGGCTGCCACGTACCCACGGACATCTGTATGCAAGGGGCAGGCAACCTGGCAAGGGGGACTCGCCTCTTCCGCCGGAGAGATAACGGGAGGGGGTTCATCATGTTTCATGTTTGGCAACTCCTTCCTTGTCGCTTCTATTGGTTCGGCTTTGATAGACAATGCAATAGCTCAGCCTTGCCTTAAACGAAAGGCTGATTGTTTCCCAGAAAGTGTTACCGGCAGCAGGAACGAAATATACACCTAAGAATGGGGATTGTCAAGTTAGAACAGAAGCAAACTTGGGTTGACAAGAAATCGTTTCTGGGGTAACATCGCTCCACACGGAATTGGGATACTGATCGAGATCCCCAACCATTGCCAGATTTTTGATAGCAGAGGTGGAGAATGCGCGAGGAGTTGCTGGTTGTCGTCAAAGGGGGTGGGGATATGGCTACCGGCGCGGCTCACCGTCTATACCGCGTGGGGATGCGGGTAGTGATCACTGAGCTTCCCCAGCCCACGGTAATCCGCCGCCCGGTGGCTTTCGCCTCGGCGGTGTTGCAAGGGGAGATCACCGTGGAGGGAGTGACCGCTCGTCTGGCCGATAACCCGGTCCAGGCCATGGCTCTTCTGGACGAAGGAATCATACCCGTGCTGGTGGATCCTGAGGCCAGGGTGGTGCACGAATGGCAGCCAGATGTGGTGGTGGATGCCATCGTCGCCAAGCGCAATCTGGGCACCCGCATAACCGATGCTCCCATCGTCATTGCTCTGGGACCTGGCTTCACCGCCGGCGTGGACTGCCATGCGGTGGTGGAGACCCAGCGCGGCCATTTTCTGGGTCGGGTGATCACCGAGGGGCAAGCCGCCCCCAACACCGGCATACCAGGCGCGGTCCAGGGTTACACGGAAGAACGGGTGATACGCGCCCCATGCGCGGGCACTTTTCGCGGTGAACGGCGCATCGGTGACCGGGTGGAGGCCGGACAGATGGTAGCCCGCGTGGACGGCGAACCGGTCACGGCCCGAATTTCCGGCGTGCTGCGCGGTCTGCTGGCCGACGGATTACTCGTGCACACCGGGATGAAGGTCGGGGATGTGGACCCGCGCGGGGTGGTTGAACATTGCTTCACTATCTCGGACAAGGCGCGGGCGGTGGGTGGCGGGGTACTGGAGGCCATCCTGTGGCTGCGGCGACAATGGAATCAATGACCAAATGAGGAAGCGAATATCGCGCGAGGAGCAGGAGGCGTAAAGACATGCGAATTTTCATCGCTGGCATTATGCAGGGTTCGCGGGAGGACAAGGACATCTGCGAGCAAAGCTACCGCCGGACTATCACGGAAGCGATTCTCGCTCGCTATCCGGCAGTTGAGATTGTAGACCCTTTTGCTTTGCATCCAGATAGCGTGGATTACAATCTGGATGATGGCCGACGTACGTTCTTCGAGATGAACGTTCTCGCCGCCGAAGTTGATTTACTGATCGCCTATGCGCCGGAGGCCAGCATGGGCACGGCCATCGAGATGTGGCAGGCTTATCAGGCTGGCGTGCCGGTGCTGACTATCTCGCCCATGGCCGAGAATTGGGTGGTGCAGTTCCTTTCGGCGCGGGTCTTCCCCACGATGGCGGATTTTACCGATTTTGTCGTCGCGGGCGGCCTGGATGAGTTCATGTAGGACAAGCTTAAGCTTGTCCTACAACAATGGGCGGCCGTTGGAAACCTGCCCTACTGATGGGACAGGAGGATGTTATGTCAACGCTACTGCTGAAACATGCGACTTTACTGGTGACTATGGACGATGAACACCGCCTCATCCCCGACGGTGGGCTTTACGCGCGCGATAACGTGATCGAACAGGTGGGGCCGACGCCCCACTTACCCACCGCGGCCGACGTGGTGATTGATGCGCACGGCATGGTTGTCCTGCCGGGCATGATCAACACCCACCATCATCTGTATCAGACCCTGACCCGCGCCCTGCCCGCCGCGCAGAATGTGGAGCTTTTTGATTGGCTGCGCACGCTATACCCCATCTGGGCCAGGCTGACCGGAGAGGCAGTATACGTGAGCGCCCTGGTGGGCCTGGCCGAATTGCTGCTTTCCGGTTGCACCACCGTCAGCGATCACCTGTACATTTTCCCCAATGATGCCCGTCTCGACGACGAGATTCGCGCCGCGCAGGAGCTGGGCGTCCGCTTTCATCCCTGCCGGGGCAGCATGTCCCTGGGGCAAAGTCAGGGAGGCCTGCCGCCGGATAGCGTGGTCGAGGACGAGGATGCGATCCTGCGCGATTGCCAGCGCGTAGTCGCCGCCTACCACGATCCGGCACCCTATGCCATGTGTCGCATCGTCATCGCTCCCTGCTCGCCCTTCTCGGTAACGCCGGAGTTGATGCGCGAATCCGCCGCCTGGGCCCGTCAACACGGTTTGACCCTGCATACACACCTGGCGGAGACGTTGGACGAGGAGCGGTTTTGTTTGCAGAAGTTCGGCAAGCGCCCGCTGGCGTTGATGGAGGAACTCGAATGGGTAGGACCAGACGTGTGGTATGCTCATGCCGTGCATATGAACGAAAATGAAATCCGCTTGATGGCCAAAACGGGCACAGGCATGGCCCACTGTCCCAGCTCCAACATGCGCCTGGGATCAGGGATCGCGCCCATCCGCCAGATGCGCGATGCCGGAGTGCGGGTCAGCCTGGCGGTGGACGGTAGCGCCAGCAATGACTCCTCGCACATGCTGGCCGAGGCGCGACAGGCCATGCTTTTACAGCGGGTGAACAAGGGAGCTACGGCGATGAGCGCCGAGGAAGCGCTGGAAATTGCCACCCGGGGTGGGGCGGCTGTGTTAGGCCGTGATGACCTGGGTAGCCTGGAGACAGGCAAAGCAGCAGACTTCGTCGCCTGGCGCCTGGACGCGCTGGATTACGCCGGGGCCCAGCATGATCCGCTGGCCGCCCTCGTTTTCTGTGCGCCGCGTCAGGTGGACCTGGCGGTGATCAACGGGCGCATACGGGTGTGGAAAGGCGAGATCGTGGGCTTCGACCTGGAACGAATCACCGCCCGCCACAATGAACTCAGCCATCGGCTGGTAACCAAGTAAAACGGGCTTGAAGCCCGTTTTACTTGTTGGTTGCCGGTGCGTTGGCCTTCTTCCATTCCTCGAATTTCTCGTCGAAATGCCCCTTGTGCTCGACGTAGAAACGGTCGAAACGGTCAAAGGCATCCTGCACCAACTGCTCGAAGCGCTCTTTGCTCACGACGCTTTTCACCAGGGTAATGTCGTAGTCGCCGATGCGGTCGGGCAACATGGCGTAGATGCCATCGGCGATAGCTTTCTTGTCCATGCCCCGAATGCGTCCCATCCCCTCGTCTACCGCCTGCTCGCTCATGCGGTAGGCGGCACAAATGCCCTCGTAGATCAGGGGCAACAGGAGGGGCTCAATCAACGCCTCCAAAGGGTACCCCTGTTTCTCGCTCTTCAGCTTGGGATAAAGGACAACCAACAGGGCGAAAATCCCGCTGGACAGGGCAATGCCCACCAGAAGCCACATCCAATCTTGCATGGTGTACCTCCTCATCCGGTATCCAGTTGCGACGCACCTCAGAGGCGCGTCACAATTTATGCGATGTACTTCCTGACCAGATCGAGGGCATGGGTGGAAACCCATTGCCGGGCGAGTTCGGAAGCGCCTCCGTATCTCAGGCGGCGGTGAATTGTGCCGTTTTCGCCGCTCAGAGCTCAAATGAAACACCCGTGTCCGCGGCGTAAATGGTCTCCTCCGCCTCCATGCTGCCCATGACCGCCAGACCCAGGTCCACCGACCGCAGCAAACGAGTTTTTTCCGCGATCAGGATAGCCACCTGCGCCTGGACGAGACCGCCCGCTACCTCTTCCTCGTCCAAACTGAGGATTTCACATGCTTCTGCGGGAGACTCCACCACGATACTAGCAGCCAGCACCTGTTGTCCTTGTGGAGCACTGGCCAATCGCCGGGCGATCAGACCACCCGTGTTGGTCTCCACAATGGCGATACGCAATCCGCGTCGGACCAGCATCCTGGTCACGACCTCTTCGAGGGTCTCCTCGCCCACCCCGTAGATTGCGTCGCCCAGCCGCTCCCTGACCTTTGCCTCCATCCCGGCGATGAGCTCGTCTGCCAATTTCTCGCTGCTGGCCTTGGCCGTGATGCGCACATCGGTCTGGCCGGGATGGGCCGAGAGGCCAACGGTGGGATTGGAAGATGTCATCAGATCGCTAATGAGATCGTCAATGACGCTTTCGCCGATACCGCAGGTGCGGAGTGTCCTGCTTTTGATGATCCTCTCCCCGGTCTGAAGCTCTTCCTTCAGGTAAGGGAGGATGCTGCTGGTCATCAGGTATTCCAACTCGCGGGGCACGCCGGGAAGGGAGATGACAATCCCTCGCGGGGTTTCCACGATGAAGGCCGGAGCTGTGCCGACGGGGTTTTCCACGACGATGCTGCCCTCGGGCACGAAAGCCTGCCGCCGGTTGTTCTCTTTGGGGGAGGTACCCCAGCGGGCGAAAAGCTCCTGAATGTGGATCCAGAGGTCTTCTTTGAAAACAAGGGGGCGACCAGTCGCCTCGGCCACTGCCTGGCGAGTCACGTCGTCCACCGTTGGCCCTAACCCGCCGGTGGTAATGACCACATCGGAGCGGTCCAGCGCCTGGCGGATGGCCGTTGTGATGCGTTGCACGTTGTCCCCGACAGTGGTGCGGAAATAGAGGTCAAGGCCTATTCTGCTCAGTTGCTGGGACAGATAGGCTGCGTTTGTATCCACGATAGTGCCCAGCAGCAGTTCCGTGCCCGTGGTAATTATCTCAGCTTGCATCGGCGTGTGAATAAGGTGCGACGCACTTGGAAAGTGCGTCGCACCTCGCATGCTTTCCTGCTTACCGCATCACCAGGCTCATCACGGCCTTCTGGACGTGCAATCTGTTCTCGGCTTCGTCAAACACTGCCGAGAGCCACCCCTCACCGCTGGTTTTATCAATGACCTCGTCGGTCACCTCGTAACCGCGGTCGCAGGGCAGGCAGTGCAGGTAGATGGCGTACTTATCGGCCAGTTCCATGTGCTCGCGGTCGCAGATCCAACTCTTGTTGGCGTCGAAGATTTCCTTGGTCTTCTGGGGATCATCCTGGCCCACCGGGGGCTTGAATATGGGAGTAGCGCACCAGGATTTGGGGTAAACCACGTGCGCCCCTTCCAGGGCCTCCTCGAAGTTGTTGGTGATCTGGAAAGAGCCGCCGTAGCGGCTGGCGTAATTGCGACAAGCGTCGAGCACCTCCGGGTCCAGTTCCATGCCTTTGGGATGAGCTAACACTGTGTCACAGCCCATCATCGTGGCTGCAATGATCGCGCTTTGGGGCACGGCCCGGGGTTTATGAATGCTGGGGGAATAAGCCCAGCTCATCACAAACTTGATGCCCTTGAAAGTCCCAAACTTCTCCCTGACGGTCAGGATGTCGGCCAGGGCCTGGAACGGATGATACTTGTCACATTCCATGTTGAGCACCGGGATGTCAGCCCAATAGGCGAAGTTCTTGATCATCTCGTGTGCGCCACCGTACACCCAATCCACCGGGTCACCGTAGCAGCGGATAGAGATGGCATCGCCCATGCGAGAGAGGACACGGGCCACGTCGGAGACACGCTCGGTGGAATAGGCCACTTCTTTGCCGGGCAGGGCCGGGGTGTAGATTTTGCCCGGATCCAGGAAGTGAGCGTGCCCACCAAGTTGGGTCATCCCTGCCTCGAAGCTATTGCGGGTGCGCAGGCTCTGATTGTAGAAAATCATGAACAGCGTTTTGTTGGGCAGGATGTGGTCGTGACGCTCGCCAACGGCATAGCGTCGCTTGAGGTCCAAGGCCACGTCAAGGATTGTTTCGACTTCTTCCCTGCTCCAATCCAACAGGGTGAGGAAGTCACGTCCACGAAATGAATCTGTTTTCATGCTGTAGCTCCTTCTTCAAGTTTCGCACTTCCTAAATCGAATATCCCCATTTCTCAACTCTCTCCTCTTACGTTGGCGCAATAACGGGGAGGAGGAGTGGGGAGATGGGGATTGGGCAGGTGGCTTTTTATTAATCTTACCTCTGTTGTCCGCCTATCCCATCAGGTTCGGTCACTATCTTAATTGTGGTGGATTATAATAGCAAGTTCTCCTTTTGTCAAAACGAAACCTGGGGGTGAAATCCATTTCACTTTTGGGTAGGACAAGTTTAAGCTTGTCCTCCGCCCTTGTCATTCTGAGTCGGCCATGGCACGGCCCGCCATTCCTTCGGCAAGCTTGTATACTGGATGTGTACCTTACCAACACGAATAGGCCCCCAGCACCGTGAAGGCACACTGTCGTGACCGGGGTTGCGCGGTAAGAAACCGCGCCTACCATATTCTGGGGGGATGGGAGAGGTCTCCGCGGCCAGGGCACAGCAGCAACTCGCCCCCAAAGTGAAATACACCCCCTTGCGCGAATTGGTTTGACAAAAGCATCTAAAAAGAGTATACTGTATTTGCGTTTAGCAGCTTAAACTGTCCACCTGGGGGCTCTGCCATGCGTGGAACGAGGTTTCAGTCTTATATTTTCTGTGATGAAGAACACTGAGGTGTAAACTGCCTTGGTGTTCTTTTGTTATGTCCCAGAACATGGTAGTCTCCCGTAACATGTTGGTCGCTCAGATCCGTCAGGATGTGGAACGTCCGGGTTACGAGGTTCGGCTGAGCCCGGTCGAAGCCTCGTAGTCGGATGGTTTAGTGCCCGATGGGGCAAACGAGAGGTGTCAACATGCAAGGGGGGCTACCCAAAATATCCCTTAAGGAAAGGAGAATACGATGACAGGTTCCAAACGTTTTACTACTGAAGAGGCCAGGAGGATTGGCGAAGCCCTGGGTATAGACTGGAGCAAATTCGACGTTGAGCAATTCAGGATGGGCCTCGATGTTGAATTAGAGCACGGCAAGATAGATCCCGCCACAGATGTGACTCACGACGACCCGATCATGACCGGCAAAATTGCACTTGCCCACCTGAACGAGTTTCCAGATTATTACACGAGACTGGAAAGCATGGAAGAAGAAGCAAAGCAATTCCACAGTAAACGTAAGGGTAGCTAACCGGTTCAGCTCTGCGCAAATGACAGGCATTAGGAGGGTCATGAGGCATGGATTCAGGGATGATTGGCAAGATACAAAAGGCCAAGCAGTATGCACAGGAGCGGGAGAGGATGCAGTTCATGGAGTTCGTAGTAAACTTTCAGGGCAATCACAATAACTACACCGTCGAGTACAATAAGGGAACATGGCATTGCGGATGCGATTTCTTTGCCACACGGGGGGTATGTAGCCATACTATGGCTTTGGAGCGAGTGCTGGAAGGAATGCTGCCTCTCTCCAGCGGATAAGGTATATTAGCAGCACGACGGGGCCGGGGGTCGGCGCGTGAGCTGACCCTCGACTTTTTTGTTCAAACAGGAGTCGGACGAGAATGTGGAGGCGATGGCAGTTCTGGCTGGGGCTGATCATAAGTGTTGTATTCCTCTATCTGGCCCTGAAGGGGTTACGATTGAAGGATGTGTGGGAGACGCTGCATGCGGCAAACTACTGGTGGTTGATACCCGGTGTGCTCGTGTACTTCGTAGCCGTGGGTTTCAGAAGCTGGCGTTGGAGCTACGTCCTGCGCCCTATCCAGCCGGTGTCTGCCCGGCGGCTGTTCCCTATCGTGGTCATCGGCTACATGGGCAACAACGTTTACCCGGCCCGCGCCGGCGAGTTCATCCGCGCTTACATCCTTTGGAAGAAAGCCGGAATCAATGTCGGATCCACCCTGACCACGGCCGTACTGGAGCGGATGTTCGACGGCCTGATGATGCTTTTATTTGTCTTCATTGCCCTGCCTTTTGCGCCGCTTCCAGAAGCCCTGCGTCGCTACATGCCCATCCTCACCGCGCTGATGGTGGGGGCATCGGGGATCTTTTTCATGCTGGCCATATTGCCAGATCTGACGCGAAGGTTGTACACCTGGGTGATTGAGCACGTGGTACCGACCCGTTTCCGCCCCCCTGTCCACAACCTGGCCGATGGAGTGTTGTCTGGCCTGCAAGTTCTGCGCAGCGCTCGCGCCGTGTTCGTCGTATTCGGAGTGACTCTGGTCATCTGGCTGCTGGAGACGGTGAAGTACTGGCTGGTGATGCACTGCTTCGACTTTCGGGTATCCTTCCTGGCCCTGATGCTGGTCAACGGGGTGGTCAACCTGGCTACGATTATCCCTTCAGCGCCCGCTTATCTGGGCACCTTCGATAAAGCCGGCAGTGAGGTGATGATGCGATTCGGTGTGTCGCAGACGGCTGGCACCAGTTACATTCTGCTTCTGCATGCCGTGTTATGGCTGCCGGTAACCGCCTTGGGCTTTTTCTTCATGTGGCGAGAGAGTGTGAGCTGGCAGGATCTGGGTATGGCAGCGAGGATCAAAGAGATGGGGCAAGAGCTCCAGAAAAAGAGGGAGCACGGGATTCTGGGATAGATTTTTAGCGATTGAAATCGCCTCTAATGGGCTTGCAGCCGTCCGCACAGGCGGACGGTCAGCCGTAGGGGTGCAGCGTGCTGCGCCCCCACAGGCGCGGTTTCAACCGCTTGGCTTGGCGTTATAACGAATAACCATGGCCGCAGATTTATTCGTTTATTCGTTGGACATTCGTTGACAGAGGACCTGCACAAGCCGAGAGGTGCGCAGGAAAGATGTGGCGAGCATAGATCAGAGCCAATACCCAGTGTACCAGAATGGTCAGCCATAGCAGGTGAGTAATGGAGAAAAGCAAAGCCGTGGTCAGGGCCAGGCCCAATAGTGAGAGGTGGACCTCGGCACGAAAGGGTTGGCGGAGAGCGGCACGCCAGGCGGGATTAAGAAACCACTCCAGACAAATCAAAGCCAGGCCGAGAGCGGTGCCGTTGTAAAAGTCTCCCGTCAGGAGAATCGGGCCACTCCGATAAAAGGCCCAATGTACTTGCAAATAAACCGCCTCACGAAACGCGATCCACCACGGAATCGGTTTCACGCTCATGGTGGAAGCGACGTTGGGCAGCAGGGCACACAACGAACGGGCGTACCACCAGCACAAAATTGCTGCCAACACCAGAGTGCCAGCGGTCAACCCCAGAGCAGGCCCCAGCGTTCGCCATGCTTCAACCGGGTGAGCCAGGCCCAACAGTAAGAGAACAATCCGACTAACGGTGAGCGAATCACCTTCCAACGGCGGGATGCCCATGTAAGCGGGTTGGCCCGTCCGGCGGAGGACGATCACGGCATAGGGCAGGCCCACATAATACAACAGGCGGAGTACCTCTCCCAGCCAGGAGGCATAACGTCCGCGCTTCATCCATCTCAATGCCTGACCAGGCCAACCTGCCCATCCTGTGCGCATGTGCCAGTCCAGGTTGGTGACCGTTACGTACAGGGCAATGGAGATGGCGATCCAGAGCCCAAGTTCGGCCTCGCTTCCCCAAAATCGCTCCACGATATATTCCCTCTCAACCGGCAAGAATCAAAGGACGGCCTGCCAAAGCCCTGGCTTGCCGTCCCGCGCTCATCAGAACACCTTTTAGTCCTGAGAATCCCCGTTAACTTATCCCCTTGAAGGGCACGACCAGCCTGATTTTCGTGCCCTTTCCGGGTTGCGAGTCAATGGTAAGCTGGCCCTCCACCAGTTCGGCCCGCTCCTGCAAGTTGATCAGGCCCAGGCTACCTCGTTGGACCGCTGCCTCCTTTTCCACTTCCACTACAAAACCCTTGCCGTCGTCCTCAACCTCGGTGATGAAATACCTGTCCCGAATGTACATCCGCACCCAGATATTGTGAGCGTTGGCATGTTTCTTGGCATTGTTAATCGCTTCCTCGGTGATGAAAAACGCCACCGCCTGCAAGTTAACGTCCAATTGATCACCCAAGTCCTCGATCTGGAGATGAACCGGCAGGGCCTCGGTTTCTTGAAGTTTCTGCACCAACTGTTCCACCGCTGCCTTCAGCCCCTGAGTCTCCAGTACAACAGGGCGCAGGGTGAACAACATGGTGCGGATCTCTTGGGTCGTGCGCCGGGCCAGCGCCTCAAGCTTTTGTAACTCCTCTTTAGCACTGCTTGGCTCCTTATCCAACAGCAGGCGTGTGAAATTAAGCCGCATGGCGATGGCAGCGATGGATTGAGTGGGACCATCGTGAAGGTCTCGAGCCAGCTTCTTCCGAGCCTCCTCCTCGATCTCAATGATGCGGTCGCGCTCATCCCGCAGGGTTTGATACAGTTGAGCGTTCTGGATGGCCACTACAGCCTGGTTACAGATGGCGGTCAGGACCTCCACGTGCTCATCAGTGTAAGCATTCTGCTCTGGGTTGGCGAACACGACCACCCCGTAGTTCTCGAACCCGGCGCGCAAAGGTACACAAATGGCCGAGCGGCAGCGGCGGAAAGCGGCAAACTGCGAGAGTTCCGGGTCATCAGCCAGATTGCCGGCGATCACCGGTTCGGCGGTAGACAGGACACGTCCCACGATCCCAGACTCGCCGGGGATGATGCGATTATCATCCCCGTGGCTCAAATTGCGAGAAGCAGCTACATACAGGCCATGGTCACCGAAAAGAAGCACCATGCTCGCCGGCCGACCGGCCAGGGAACTCAGCTCTTTCAAACCGATAGTGCTGATCTCCAGCACAGAGTCCAGCACCCGCTGGTAATTCAGGGTAGCGCTGAGAGTGCCCGCCAGTTCATAAATCGCTTTGGCCCGCTCACTGGCGGTCCGCAGACGAGCAAGTTCGGCTTGTTCCGCCTGATAAATCGAGGTGACAGCATTTCTTTCGGCGCTTTTTGCCCGGTCGCTCAAGAGGCCGGCGACGGTGGTGGCGGCAAGGATGCCCAGTACCCGTCCACCCACGGCGGGGATCGCCCATCTGCTGGCCTGAGAACCGGCAAATAAAGCCGGCAATCCATAACCCACGCTGACCGCCGTAGCCGTCAACAGACCCCATCCCACGTCAAAACGGACGGCGGCACTGATCGCCGGCAGGAAACAAAAAAAGAAAAGGACACTGTCAGCACTGCGATGGGCCCAAAAGAGCCCCCAGGCAAGCAAAACGTCAAGGGCTATGGAACCGGCGGCTACATAATCGGGATACATCTTGAGGTAAACAAGAAGGGTGGCTAACAAATTGTAAGCCACACCACCCATAGTCAGATACACGATCACGGGCAGGTTGGCGAGCTGTGAGGTTTGGACACTTACTAGAGCCACGAGCAAAGCCACACTGAGGAATAGCCACCTCGTGATACAGATCATGCCGTCCAGGTCGAGGTGGATTTGCCCTTTGATCATGCTATCCCCCTGAGGAGCCATGAGCCCTATACTGAAAAAAGCCGCGGAATACGCATTCACGGAGGAACGCCCGGCGTAACCGCGGTCTGCAAAGGAATGGGCGAGATAGGACTCGAACCTACGACCTCACGGATGTGAACCGTGCGCTCTGACCAACTGAGCTACTCGCCCATGCAGGAACGATTATAACATTTAGCGTGGAAAAACGCAAATCGGCTCACCCGGCTATCAAGAAAGCAACGATTACCCCGGTCATCAGCATCAGACCGAAAATCGGCAGAGCATAGCGCCGCAGGGAACTGGTGCCCATGATAGCCATGATCCCAGCCTTAACCACCGTATTGGACATGGCGGCCAAAACAATCGCCCGGGCTGCAATTACCTGCGGAATTGTTGCCTCACTCGCCAAACGGGACATGGAAAGAGTAATAGCATCCACGTCGGTAAGTCCGGCTACAATGCTGGAAAGATATACGCCTACGTTGCCGAGATACACTTGTGCCGCTTTGGAGATGAACAAAATCGCAGCGAACAGCAATCCAAATTTGATAGCCGGACTCAATTCAAAGGGGTTAGAAACAGCAACCTCGCCCCTCTCACTGGTCCGCTCGGCGAACCAAAGGTAAACGCAGGCGGCCAGTCCGACTCCCGCAGCAGACAACATGGGTATGGATAACACTCGCGCCAGGGCAGGGTTTAGCACCGTCGCCTCGAAGAGCACGCGAATGAACATAGTGGTCGAGGCGACGATGATAGCCAGGGTAAATGGGCGAGCCAGGTGTGCTTCGTTTTGACTCCGCTGTGAGAAGCTGATGGTAACCGCTGTGCTGGAAACCAATCCGCCCAGCAATCCGGTCAGACCGATGCCTTGTCGGGGACCCACCACCTTGATCAGCACGTAACCCACGAAGCTGATACCGGAGATAAAAACCACCATCAGCCAAATCTGTCGTGGATTGAGCACGTTCAACGGGCCATAGGTGCGATCGGGCAGGAGGGGAAGGATGATCACCGTGATGATGGCAAATTTCAGCGTGGCATAGATGTCCTGTTGTGAGATATGCCTGGTCAGATTATGCAGGACATCCTTGAGGGAAAGAAGCGCGGTAGCGGCCACGGCAACCGCTGTGGCCAGCAGAAGGTAGTTCCAGTAGGCCAGGGCGCCGCACAAAAATACTACCAGTGAGGTGATTTCGGTAGTCAGGCCGATGTCCCCCTTCGCTGCCGTGGCAACATATGCGGCCAGCACCAGCCCACTAACCGCCACAAATGCCGTGGGAAGAAACCACGGGGTCACCACATCAGCAATCAGAGCGGCAGCACATCCTGCCAGAGCAATGAGGGGGAAAGTCCTGGCCCCGCCGAAAAGTCGCTCCTGGCTCCCGTCTGCATAGGAATATTCTCGTTCCAGTCCCACCAGCAAGCCCAGCGCTAGCGCGACTCCGAAGCGATAAAATAGTTCGACATTGGTCATGCACTGCCTCCTCGTTGTTGATAACCCCGCACAATAAACATTATCGGCAATCAAAATATGTGCACGCTAGCCAAGCTTGCAAAGTAGGAACAAGCCTTTGCGTGAGATGGCTTATCCCCGATAAGTCTCTATAAATAGAAAAACTCCCAATCCCATACGAGTAGGAGCTTTTCTGAGCGACGGTCGGACTCGAGAGCGGGTGATGGGATTCGAACCCACGACTACCTGCTTGGGAAGCAGATGCGCTACCACTGCGCCACACCCGCTAAATTTTGTACAGATTATACCATATACCTTCTTTATACGCAAATGACCTCTTCACTCAAACGTCTCCGAGGTTTGCTTCCTTGTAAGGGCAATGGTATAATACGAGCCAACAGGAGGTGCTGACGAGTATGGATCCAATCGGGTTGAACGTACAGATGGCCGAGGTACGCGCTTTGTGTGAAGCTAAAGGGTTCTCCGCCAGTGAAAACCGCATTTGGGAAATGCTGGCTCTTATCCATAGCGAGATTTCCGAGGCGACGGACTGTTACAAAAAGGGCGGAACCTATGAGGAAGTCGGCACCGAGCTCATTGACGCCATCATCCGCATCCTGCACCTGCTTTCAGCCTTGGGTCTGGACGCCCAGCAACTTTACGAAGCCAAGATGGCCAAAAACTGGGCCCGGCCGTACAAGTACAATACTGTACGGGGTGGATAGATTGTGAGTAGGGAGCGGCTGTATCGGACCGAGGCCATTGTCCTCAAGCGGTCTGATTTCGGCGAGGCGGACCGGTTGCTCACTTTGTATACACCGGAGCTGGGCAAAATCAGGGTGATCGCCAAAGGTGCACGCAAGCCAACCAGCCGCAAGAGCGGGCATGTGGAGCTGTTCACTCATGCCCAGTTTCTCATCGCCAGAGGACGCAACCTAGACATCGTCACCCAGGCCGAGACCATCCATGCTTTTCGTTCCCTGCGTGAGGATTTGCTGCGTGCGAGCTACGCTTATTACGTAGCGGAACTGCTGGATCGTTTCGTCGAGGACGGCGTGGAGAACCGGCCCTTGTTCGATTTGCTATTGGCCGTGCTCGATTGGTTAGGAGCAAGCAGCGACCTGGCTCTGACTGCCCGCTTCTACGAGTTGAGATTGCTGACTTTGTCAGGCTATCAGCCCCAGCTCTTTCAGTGCGTGAATTGCCGGGCGACTATCGAACCAGTGACTAATTTTTTTGCTCCAGCTCATGGCGGGGTGGTATGTCCTCGCTGTTATAACGGCGGACTAAGAGACGATAATGGATTGAAAGCCATATCGTTGAACGCATTGAAAGTGTTGCGCTTCCTACAAACCCACGATTATGGAGTCTGTTCCCGATTACGCCTTAGTCCTGGGTTGCACCGCGAACTGGAAGCGGTGATGCAACGCTACATCACCTATATCCTGGAACGCAATCTAAAATCAGTAGCGTTTCTGCGGACGCTACGGCAGCCACCCTTGGAGGGTGAATCAAGTGGAAATTGAACCGTATCTGTCCGAATTGCAGCGCACATTCCATAAACGGGGAGTGATCCTGGCCTACCTCTTCGGCTCGCAAGCAGAAGGGACAGCAGGGCCGCTTTCGGACGTGGACATCGCCGTGTTGCTGGGGCCGGAGGTGCCCCGTGAGCGGTGGGGCGATGTGCAGCTTGACCTCATCGGCGATTTGGCCTCGCTTTTTCACCGCGACGACGTGGACGTGGTCATCCTCAACCGGGCCTCGCCGCTGCTGGCCCACCGTGTAACGACGCGAGGACAGGTGATTTACGAGCCAGATCCGCTGGCGCGGACACGTTTCGAAGTGGAAGCGCTGCGCCGTTACGTGGATACTGAACCACTACGGCGGCTGCGCTGGACTTATCTGGGCCGGCGTGCGAGGCAGCGACAGAAAGGCCAGCAGGTGATGGCAACGCAGGGGGAGGCAAAGGCATGATTGATACTGGCGTCATCCTGGAACGTCTGGACGCCCTCCAGGAGTACGTGGACAAGCTGCGCCCTTTTCAATCGCAGTCGCCTGAGCAACTGCTGGCCGATGAGAATTACCGTGACTACTGGGCAGTGCAGCGCGGTCTGACTCTGGCTGCCCAGTGCGTCGCGGATGTCAGCAGCCATCTGGTGGCGGGATTGCGACTGGGGCGTGCTCAGGATTATGCGGAAGCCATCCGTTTGCTCGCCAGAGGGCAGATACTGCCCAAGTCCTTTGCTGAACGACTCAGCAGAATCGCTGGCTTCCGTAATGTGTTGATCCACGAATACCTGGCGATTGAGCCGCTCAAAGTTTACGAGGCGCTCCAGAATCTGGCTGATCTGGAAGCGTTCATTGACCACGTGCACGATTTTCTGCGCCGCGAGGGATACCTGGTGGAGTAAATGGAAATCGAACCGTATCTTCCTGAATTGCATCGCATATTCCGTAAGCGGGGAGTGGTTCTTGCTTACCTCTTCGGCTCGCAGGCGGAGGGGACGGCGGGGCCGCTTTCGGACGTGGACATCGCCGTGTTGCTGGGGCCGGGGGTGCCCCGCGAGCGGTGGAGCGATGTGCAGCTTGACCTTATCGGCGATTTGACCTCGCTTTTCCACCGCGACGACGTGGACGTGGTCATCCTCAACCGGGCCTCGCCGCTTTTGGCCTGGGAGGCGGTGCGCTACGGGCGGCGTATCTACGAGCCGGACTCGGGCGTGCGAGTGGACTTCGAGACGGCTGCCTTCCGCCGCTATGTAGACACCAAGCCTCTGCGGAAGCTCCAACTGCAACGGCTGGCTGAGTGGATCGAGGAACGGCGTCGTGTCCGGCAGCCATCCAACTTTCAGTGGTGATATATGGTGCGTATAGAATCTGTCATCAGGCGCTTACAAGCCCTCAGAGGTTATATTGACCAACTGCGTCCCTATCAGAGTTGGACGTTAAAGGCATTGACTGACGATCCGATGCTGTGGGCTGGGATACTCCGTTACTTGCAATTAGCCGCTCAGTGTGTGATGGATGTTGCCAGCCATTTGCACATCAGTCTGGACCTGGAGCTGGCCGACGAATATGACGAGGTCATCCTCAGCCTGGGTAAACATGGGGTGCTGCCTCGCGACTTCGCCGAGAGGATTTACAAAATACCACGGTTCCGTAACATCCTTGTTCACGAATATCTGACCATTGATCCCGACCGCGTGTATGACATTCTGCAACATGGTCTGCCAAACTTGGAGCTGTTCATCGAGTACGTCTACGATTTCCTGCGCCGCGAGGGCTACCTGGAGGAATAATGCACATCGCTGAGTATCAAACCTGGTTGGAGGAATACGATCGCGCACGAGGATGGGACCGCGTCTTGCCCAGCCAGACCTGTGTGCATGCTCTGGAAGAGCTGGGCGAAGTGGCCCGTCTGGTGCTTTATCTGGAAGGCTATCACGCACCCGACAGCCGCCAGCCGGACGATCCACAGCTTTTGCGGGCGCGTCTGGCAGAGGAGCTGGCCGATTGTATGACCTTTCTGTTCAAACTGGCTTATCAGTACGGCATAGACATGGAAGCGGCGTTGGTAGGCAATCAACACAAGGCTACAAGTCGGTACAGCATTGAGGAGGGTCTGGCCGATACGGAACGCTATTTGGCCCGCCAAACGGAGAATTTAGCACGAATGAAAGGAGAGAATGAGTAAACCATTAACCTTTCAAGAAGCCATCATGCGCCTGGAGCGTTTCTGGGCCGAACACGGCTGTCTCATCTGGCAGCCATACAGCGAGAAGGTGGGGGCAGGGACGATTAACCCGGCCACGGTGCTGCGGGTCCTGGGACCGGAACCGTGGAACGTGGGCTACGTGGAGCCCTCCTATCGCCCGGACGATGGACGTTACGGCGAGAATCCCAACCGCATGCAACTGCACTACCAGTATCAGGTCATCCTTAAACCCGACCCCGGCAACCCCCAGGAGCTTTATCTGGAGAGCCTGGAAGCGCTGGGGTTAAATCGCCGTGAGCACGACATCCGCTTCGTGGAGGACAACTGGGAGTCGCCGGCGCTGGGGGCCTGGGGTTTGGGCTGGGAGGTGTGGTGCGACGGCCAGGAGATTACCCAGTTCACCTACTTCCAGCAGGCTGGCGGCTTCGCCCTGGACCCGGTCTCGGTGGAGATCACCTACGGCCTGGAGCGCTTGATGATCCCGCTACAGGGTGTGCGCAGTGTGTGGGAGATAAATTGGGATGGCACGCACACCTACGGTGAGATTCTTTTGCGCAGCGAGATCGAGCACTGTATCTACGATTTTGAGCAGGCCGACGTAGAGCGGCTGGTCGAAATGTACAACTTGTACGAGGCCGAGGCGCGGAGCGCCCTGCAGCGCGGTCTGGTGATCCCCGCGCACGATTACGTGCTGCGTTGCTCGCACACCTTCAACGTCCTCGACGCGCGCGGCGCTGTCGGTGTCACCGAACGGGCTCGCTACTTCGCCCGCATGCGCGATCTGTCGCGGGAGGTGGCCAAAGCCTACGTGCAGCAACGGGAGGAGATGGGGTTTCCCTGGGTACGGAAGGAAGAGCGGAGGTCTGCAACCCTGCAACCACCCAACCGCCTAACCACCCAACCCAACCTTCCAACCTTCCAACTTTCCAACCTCTTACTCGAGATCGGCACTGAGGAGCTACCGGCCGGAGACCTGACGTCCGCCATCGAACAGTTACAGGAGTTGACACCCAATCTGCTCCAGGAGCTGCGGCTTGAGCACGGGTCTATCCGGGTCATGGGAACACCGCGACGACTGATGATCTTCGTCGAAGATGTAGCCCCGCGTCAACGCGATGTAGAGCAGGTGGTCAAAGGGCCGCCGGCCAAGATCGGCTTCGCCGAGGGCAAGCCTACCCGCGCCGCCGAGGGTTTCGCCCGCGCTCAGGGAGTGCCGCTGGAAAGCCTGGAAGTGCGCGAGATGGATGGTGGTCAATACGTCGTAGCCCTCAAGGTGGAGACCGGTCAGCCGGCCACGGTGGTCCTCGCCGAAAACCTGCCGCGCCTGATCGCCAGCCTGCGCTTCCCGCTCACCATGCGCTGGAACGAGAGCGGCGTATCCTTCTCACGCCCTATTCGCTGGATCGTGGCCCTGCTGGGCGAGACGGTGATAGATTTCGAGTATGCCGGCGTGCGCAGCGGACGCATCACTCGTGGTCTGCGGCCCCTCCGCTCGCCGGAATTGACCATCGCCCGCGCTGAGGATTACCTGACCACCATGGAAACTCACGGCATCGTGGTGGATGTGGCCCAGCGCCGCGAAAACATCAGAGAGCAGATTGTACGGCTGGCAGCGGAAGTGGGGGGGACTATCCCCGACGACCCGGCTCTTTTGGACGAGGTCACTAACCTGGTGGAGCAACCCACCGCCCTGCGCGGAGAATTCGACCCGAAATACCTGGCTCTGCCCCGCGACGTGCTCATCACCGTCATGAAAAAGCACCAACGCTACTTCCCCGTGGTGGACGAGTCGGGGAACTTGCTCCCCTACTTTATCGCTGTGCGCAACGGTGGCAGCGAGCACCTGGATGTGGTGCGCCACGGCAACGAAGAAGTGCTCACCGCCCGCTTCGCCGACGCCGATTTCTTCTTCCGCGCCGATACCCGCCAGCCGCTGGAGTCTTTCCTACCACGGCTGGATACCCTGACCTTCCAGGAGAAACTGGGCTCGGTGCTGGACAAGGCCCACCGCCTGGAAAAGCTGGCTCCTGAACTGGGGGAACTGCTGGGGCTCACCGCAGAGGAGATGTCCGTCACCCGGCGGGCTGTGCGCCTGTGCAAGGCCGACCTGGCCACCCAGATGGTCATCGAGTTGACCAGTCTGCAGGGGATCATGGGCCGCGAGTACGCGCACATAGGCGGCGAGAACGAGGCTGTGGCCCAGGCGATTTTCGAGCACTACCTGCCCCGCTTTGCCGGTGACGCCCTGCCCGCCAGCAAACCGGGCGTCGTTATCGGGCTGGCGGACCGCCTGGACAGCCTGGTGGGGCTGTTCGCCGTCGGCCTGGTGCCCACCGGTTCTGCTGATCCCTATGCTCTGCGACGGGCGGCCTTGGGCCTGGTGCAAACCCTCGTCGGGCGCGCTATTCACCTTGACCTGCGCCAAGCGGTGAGCATGGCCGCCGCCCAACTTCCCGTCCCGGCCGATGCCGAGGTTCAGGCAGAGGTGCTGGCTTTCATCACGCAACGATTGCGGGGCTGGCTTCTGGAACAGGGATACCGCTACGACGTGGTGGATGCCGTCCTGGCCGAACGGGCCCACGATCCACATCTGGCCGCTCAGACCGTGGCCGACCTGGCCCGCTGGGTAGAGCGCGACGACTGGATGGACCTGCTCAACGCCTACGCGCGCTGCGTGCGCATCGTGCGCACCTTCGTGGAAGAGTTCCCTTTGGATCCGGCGCGCTTCGTCGAGCCGGCGACCACCGCCCTGCATCAGGCCTACCTGGAGGCACGGGCGCAGGTCACGCCACAGAGCACCGTGGATGAGCTGTTTACTGCGCTCCAGCCCATGATCCCGGTCATCAACCGCTTCTTCGACGACGTGCTGGTCATGGCCGAGGACCCCGCCTTGCGCGAGAATCGCCTGGCCCTGTTGCAGCGCATCGCTGCCCTAACCCACGGCATCGTGGACCTGAGCAAGGTGGAGGGGTTCTAAACAGTGAAAAGAGGTGCTGAACATGGATGCCTTACGTGAGCAATATGTGGTTAACAGTAAAGGCGAAAGAACCGCCGTGATACTTCCGGTCAAACGATATGAACAGCTTTTAGAAGACCTGCACGATCTGGCAGTAATTGCCGAACGTCGGGAGGAACAGCCTATCAGCCTGGATGAGATGAAACGGCGACTGAAGGAAAATGGACTACTATAGTATTAACTTCAAGCCGTCTGTGGAAAAAGATCTGCGGCGTCTTCCAAAAACACTTGTATCCCGTGTGATGAAACGGATTGAGGATTTAGGGTCTGAGCCCTTTCCACGCCAGGCAGTCAAGTTGTCCACTACTGAACGGCTATATCGCATTCGGGTGGGTGACTATCGGATCGTGTATGAAGTTGATGTTCAAACGAAGCTAATCACCATCCATTACGTTCGACACCGCCGCGAAGTTTATCGCGCATTGTAAAATACGCCTCCTTTCCTTCGGCTAGCAGCGCACCAGGGGAGACAACCGATGAATGGAACCGTGTTCCCTCAAAACGGAATCCACATCCGCGACCGCTTGACCCTGCATCCGGAGAGCGGCACGTGCGACGTGATCTTTGAGGCCGTTCCCGTCCTGCAAGGGGCCACCGCTGCCGTGAGCTACCGCGTACTGAAAAGCTTCCCGCCGGCTCCAGGCCTGCGGGAGGCTAACGAATCCAGGCAGCTCAGCCTGCGTGGCCCGGAAGTATCCTACGGCATCGGACAGACAGAGATGGAGTTCAGCCGCGCGGACGGACATATTAAGCTGGACTGGCGTCTGCGGCCCGGCAAGGGACTGGACCTGTGGCTGGAAGTGACCAACGTGGGCAACCAACCAGTGCAGATAGACGAACTCCGCGTCCTCGACCTCCCCGCCGGGGACGGCGCTCTCGAACTGGGCACGCCAGCCAGATACTGGAGCGTATACCAGAACGGCTGGCAGTCCTGGTCGCCTACCTTTGCCCGCCACACCGATAACGGCACCTACGTGGACCCCCAGAACGATGATTATCGCCTCAAGCATCAACCCCACACTCCGACCAGAGGTATCAACAGCGAATGGGTCACCGTCATCGCTCCCCGCCCACCGCTGGCCCAGGGGATAAGCCTCCTGATAGGCTTCATCACCCTCGCTGACCAACTGGCCGAGGTGCGCCTGGAACTAGATGAACAGTTGCAGTTCACCCATTTGCAGGCCATCTGCTACGCCGACGGGATCGCCTTGCAACCCGGCGAGCGGCTCTTCTCCGAGAGGCTGACCCTGACTGCCGGGGAGGATCCGCTGGCTCTGCTGGAAAGCTACGCCGCGCGATTGGGCGAGACCATGCACGCCCGGCCGGCGGATAACCCTCCTACTGGCTGGTGTACCTGGTACTACTTCTACGGCGAAAACACTGCCGACGATGTACTCGACAACCTGCAACTAATCGAAAGCCAGCGCCTGCCCCTGGACTACGTTCTCATAGACGACGGCTACCAGGCGGCTATCGGCGACTGGCTGCATGTGGACGCCGACAAATTCCCCGCGGACATGGCCGCCCTGGCTCGCCAGATCAAGGCCGCCGGGCGGCGACCGGGCATCTGGACCGCCCCCTTTGGTGTGGAGGCCGAAGCTCCTCTGGTCACCGCTCACCCCGATTGGTTGCTGCGCGATGAGGCTGGCGAACCCGTGGTCGCCTGGACGCACATGGGCCGTGGCCCCGTCTACGCCCTCGACCTCACCCATCCCCAGGTCCAGGACTGGCTGGCGGATACCTTCCGCACCATGCGCCAGGAGTGGGGCTACGAGCTGTTCAAGATAGACTTCCTTTTCGCCGCAGCGCTCCCCGGTCGCCGACACGATCCACAGATAACCCGTGCTCAGGCGTTGCGCCAGGGGGTGAGCATCATCCGCCAGGCTATTGGCAATGACGCCTTTCTCCTGGGATGCGGCGCTCCGCTGGGACCATGCCTGGGGCTGGTGGACGGAATGCGCATCGGACCGGACGTAGCTCCCAACTGGAAGCCTTTCTGGCAAGACCTGTCCATGCCCGCCATGGAGAACGCCCTGCGAAACGTCATGACCCGCGCCTTTATCCACAATCACTGGTGGGTCAACGACCCCGACTGCCTGCTGATCCGCACCCGCGACGACGAATCGGACCTCAAACTCAACGAGATGCGCACTGCTACTACCCTGATCGGGCTCTCCGGCGGAGCGGCGTTTCTCAGCGATAACCTGGTCACCCTGCGCCCGGGGCGACTCAAGTACCTGCGCCAGATTCTGCCACCCCTGGGGCAGGCCGCTCGCACACTGGACCTCTTCGAACACGAAATGCCGCGTCTTTTGATGCTGCCCATCTCGCGGCCGTGGGGCGAGGGGGTGGTAGTGGCCTGCATCAACTGGGAGGATCATACCGTAAGCACCACTCTGGACCTGGACGCGCTGGGCCTGCCGAAAGGGTACTACCACGTCTACAATTACTGGCGGCGCCGCTACCTGGGCCAGGTGGAGGGCAGCCTGACCATCGGGCGACATCAGCCCCACGAGACCGTGTTGCTTCTTTTCAAACCCGTCTCCGACCGGCCAGAACTGCTGACATCCACTTTCCATGTCGCCCAGGGCGCAGTGGAAGTAGCAGACGCATCCTGGCAGGGCACGTGGGAAAAGGGACGCACCCTGATCCTGCGCCTGGAAAAACCTGGGGAACAATACGGCCGGTTGCTTTTTGCAGTGCCGACGGATTATCGGGTAACTGGCTGTCGTGTAAATGGGCGACGACGCCAGGCTCAGCAGGTTGCCGCCGGTGTGATCGAACTGGGATTCACCCTCCAGGACGCGGCGCAGGTGGAACTGGATTTCACCACACAACACGCAACACGTAATGCGTAATTGCGTAATGCGTGATCGCAGGCCACCAATTGAGGTCTGGACAGTGGGATTTGGCCATTAGTACCATTATCCTATTGTCGCATTGCTGCCCACAGGGTTATAATTAAGCATAATAACGTAACACTAAGATAACGTTGCCCCTGGTGGGATTGCAGCAGTCCGATTATGCTGCCTTGCGCGCATGAGGAGTAATGCCGATGAGTTTTCTAAAGAAACAAAAAGGCCAGGGATTGCTGGAGTTCGCCCTCGTTCTGCCGGTTCTCCTGATCACCACCTTCTTGATTATTGAGACCGCGCGGGTGTTTCAGGCCTACGTCACCGTCCAGAACGCGGCGCGCGCGGCAGCCCGCTACGCTATTACCGGGCAGGATAAGACGGCAGCCGAGATGTCCCTGCCGGGATGGTCAGGCGATCCGGACCGGGTGGCTTCCATCAAGGACGTGGCGTACCGGGAATCTTTGGGTATACCTATCCGTTATGTGGATTATATGTACCCTTATCCCCACTACGATCAACCGGGGGCGTTAGTCATCCGCATATTTGGTCCGCCAAGTGAGGGTAACCCTAGCGGTGAGGATGACGCTGGTGGGCCAGGCGACCGCGTCGTGGTAGAAGTGGATTACAACCTGGAGATTCTCACCCCCTTTCTTTCCAGCATCCGGCAAAGCGTCAGATTGACAGGCCGGGCGGAGATGATTAACGAGGGCTTTGGTCTGACCGGGCAATCCCATGGCGGCGTGTTGCCCCCGACCCTGCCGCCTATCCCCACCTTGGGTCCTACGGCAACACCTACCGACACGCCGACACCCACCGGGACGCCCACGGAAACGCCGACACCTACTTACACGCCGACTTTCACCCCCACTCCTTTGCCCCTGGCCATCTCCGAACCGGTGCTGGCCGGGTCCACCGTGGTCACTGGCACCGGTCAGCCGGGGCAGACGATTACCCTGCGGGACATTAACGACGCCAGCGTAACGGCCACCACCGTGATCAGGGCCGATGGCACTTTCACTTTTAATCTGAGCGGCGTGGCTCCTGAGGGACTGGTAGCCGGGCATACTATCGTGGTGCAAGGCTATGGCCGGCAGGACACGGCCCTGGTGCAGGGCGTGACCCCCACGCCGACACTCACGGCCACACCGACGCCTTTCGTGCCTGCCTACGAACGGTACGTGAACACCGGCCTGTGTGGCAGTGTGAGCTACGAGGGTCACACGTGGGAGGCGGACCGGGCCTATACCGCCGGAAGCTGGGGATACACGGGATCGAGCGTGGGAGGAGACACCTCTGGTCAGACCTACACTGTCCGTGACTCGGCGGGCAACCCTTTGCCTGACCCGGGACAGACCCTGTTTAAATGCCGGCGGTATGGCACAGATTTCGGATACCGGTTCGATAACATTCCTAATGGAACTTATGACGTTGTCCTCAGGTTCATTGAGCACCAATATAACCGCACAAACCGCCGCCGGTTCGATGTATCCATTGAGGGCAGCCAGGTGTTGGACAACTTCGACATCTTTGCCGCTGCCGGTAATCGGCAGTACGTGGTCGTGGACCGGCAGTTCACGGTGTCCGTGGCCGATGGACAGCTCAGCATTGATTTTCACAGCCGACTCCGTGACGCTCTTGTCCAGGCCATCGGTATAATCCAGCACGCTCCTCCTACCCCAACACCTACTCCTACCACAGCGCCACCTGATCTAGTCATCACCCATTTCAGCGCGGAGCCCACGGGAGTCATCTCGGTCACCGACCCGATTACTTTCACCGTGGTGGTGGCCAACAATGGCCAACTGGCGGCCGGCAACCTGTTCTGGGTGGACCTGTACGACACCATGAATCCCGTCACCCCCACCCTGGACACCCTGCGCGGGATGGTCAGCTTCCAGTGGCGCGGGGTCTCGTACCTGGGCGCGGGGCAGAGTATTACGCTCACCATCCCGCACGACAGCGGCTTTATCGAAGCGGGCTATCATCAGATCTTCGCCTGGGCCGATAGCTACGAGCAAATCGTAGAGTCGAATGAGGCTAACAATGTTTCCGGACCTATCTCGGTGCCGGTCAGCAGCGGGGGGGTGGTGCCCGTCCCCACGCCGACGAATACCCCCACGCCACCCACCGCCGGCTCCATCAGCGGGGTGACGATGATCTGGGATGGCTCGTACCTGGTGCCCATCGGCCGGGCAACGGTGACCCTGATGCAGGGTTCGACCATCGTCGCCGAGACTATCTCGAATGCCGCAAACGGCACTTATCGCTTCGACGGCGTCGCGCCAGGGACTTACACCGTGCTGGGTGAGGCGGTGATTGATGGCCTTCTGTACTACGATGCAGTACCGGGTGTGGTCGTCGTGGCTGGCATGGAGACCACAGATGTGGATCTGATTCTGAGATAATGACGGTCAGCCGATTAAACGGACTGGAGTCTGGCGAATTTTGAACACCGCTACAAATTGTAGGCGATTGTTTCTTTACCACAAGATGTAGATTCGTAGTAGCGACTTCAGTCGCTCTTTTCCGCCTGCAGACGACTAAAGTCGTCACTACGAGCCCAAAACGCCAGAGTCCAAAAACGGATTGAACAGATGACAAGGGCCATGCACTCGATTTTGAGATGATGGGAGAGACAATGCCAGACGGACGATGGCGGCGATCAGGATTGGCGATAGGCATCGGCGTGATCCTGGCACTCTTGCTTCTGACAGGAACGGCTGTGGCGGCAGGCTTAGTATGGACGAAGCCACAAGACATTTCTACAGACTCTGGATATGCAGTGGACACGGTGCAGATGGTCCTAGACGGCAATGAACTGCTGCACGCAGTCTGGGTGGCAAAGGATAACACCGATGGAAGTTATAATATCTTCCACGCTTATGCTCAGCAAACTGCCGGTGGCGTTTGGTCTTGGATAACTCCTACTCGTGTCCTACCTGCTCAGAGCCCCCCGGCAGCGCTGGCTGTTGACAGCAATAACCGCTTGCACATCGCATATCCAAATGTCGGGCAGAGCGGGATGCGCTACCTTCGTCGCGACAGTAACGGAGTTTGGGGAGATCAGAAGCCGGTGTATTCCCCCTCTGGATATACTCTTTCCACGGATGGCACGGTGAACCAGCCTACGATAGGCATATATGAGGGGAGTGGTACAACGACTGTGCACATCGTCTGGGCAGAGATAGGCGACACACCACCCAGGAGTAGTAACTTTCAGATCGTGCACGCTTTCTCAATTGATGGGGGGACAACTTGGACTCAGGCTCAAACAACCGAGGTGTATTCCTCTACGGCGTTTTCAAACTATCCCGACATGGTGATTGATCAAAGTGGCAAATTGCACGTGGTGTGGGAGGAGGGAAGCGCCGGTACAAAAATCTATTATTCAGTGGGCACACCCGGTTCAGGCACTGTCACTTGGTTATCACCGACAATCATTTCCGGCAGCCTGACAAATTGCCATCGTTCGTCCATAGCTTTAGCCGGCAACCAACTTCTAGTTGCTTGGGGAAGAGCCCCAGAAGGAGCTACTCAAAATCAGGATGTCTATTACAGCACCAAGCAGCTATCTGGTGGCAGCTGGTTATCCCCGACGATGCTGCTCGACAGTCGCGTTTCGCTTCAGAATATCAAACCATTCTTCACGTCTCCCAGGATCGTCGCGGCGAACACCGGGCGAGTCGTAATTGTTTGGGATGGCTACAAAACCGGCGGAACAGAGGATATATACTTCAGTGAGACGATGGATATTAGCGATCCCAGCGCATGGACGGAGCCGGTTAACGTTTCGTCTAACAGTACACGCTCTTACAGCCCCAGGGCAGTGTTAGACAGTAAAGGGACGGTACACATCGTGTGGGTAGATGACATTGATGTACTCTACGCCCACAGCAAGTATGGAGTGTTCTTGCCACTGGTGTTAAGAAATCGGTAGAGTAGAACCCTGTTTTTTCGGAGAAAGAGGTAATAGCATGAACGTATTAAATTATAGAATTCTCCTCAGAAAAGAACCTGAAGGCGGTTATACGGTGACAGTTCCTTCCCTTCCTGGCTGTATCACCTATGGGGATACGATAGAAGAAGCGATAGAGATGGCAAAAGAAGCCATTGAGTTGTACATAGAGAGTCTAAAAGAGCACGGTGAAGAGATACCAACCGAGGAGGGAGTTCTCGAATATACTTTAACGGTAAACGCTTATGCCTAAACTCCCTTCTCTTACTCCCCAGAAAATCATCAAGGTGCTTGAAAATAAGGGATTTGTACTGGACAGGATTAAAGGGAGCCATCATATCTACTACCATCCAGAGATGAAAAAGAGAGTTGTGGTTCCCTTTCACAAAAAGGACTTACCAAGGGGAACATTGCTCGAAATTCTAAAGCAAGCGGGCATAAGTAAAGAAGAGTTAAAAGATCTGTTGTGAAACCAGGACCCCGCAGATCAGGAGACTGGAAAACGATGAGTCGCAAGGTGCAGATAGCTGTTATCGCCATACTGGGCCTGTTCGTGGTCGGGGTGTACGTAGTGCTGGGCGGGTTGCTCCTCACCCGGCGGGGCGCGCAGGCCACACGCAAATCCTATATCACCTATCCCGATCCAGGGGTGCAGCGGGTCAGTGCCCAAAGGGCGTATGCTCAAGCCTTCGCTCTGGCCCGGGACTGGCAGGGAGACGCGCAACTGGTGGGGGCCAGGGCCTCATTCCGGCAGGAAACATCGGGCACGATAGGCGGTGGACAGACCTGGTCGTTCCAGTTTTTCTCCCCCTCGACCTCACGGCTTTATCTGCTGCCGGTGCAGGGCGAGCAAGCGCAGGGCGAGCTGGCCGTCGAGCGGCAGGTGCGCGCCGAAATGACTTACGTCGAGGTCGCCCAGTGGCGGGTGGACAGCGAGGACGCCTTGCTGATTTTCCTGAGCCACGGCGGAGAGGAGTTCCTGAAACAACATCCCGAGGCAGTGATCAACTTGCAGTTGGTGCCGCCCAAAAAAGATGGGGAACTGATCTGGCTGGCCAGTGGCGTTTCGCAGGGAGGCCAGGCAGTATACTTTGTACAGATTGACGCCCAGACCGGGTCGGTCATACCCCAGAAATCTTCCTGATCTGGTCAGGCGAGGTATCGTGACAAAATAGCGGCGGACGGCTTTGTCCGCCATCCCAACACAGCAATTGGCCGCTATGCTTTCAGACCCAGCCAAGGAGGTACTCTCATGGAAGCCAAACGTACACAACCCAAGAACAGAGGACAGAGCGTGGTGGAACTGGCCTTGGTCCTGCCCATCATGCTGGTGATCGTGGTCGGACTGGTCGAGATAGGGTCCATCCTGTTTACCCAGATGACGGTGACCAATGCCGCCCGCGAGGGAGCGCGCTTCGGCGTGACCGGAGCCACGGACAACGACATCACCTTGGTGGCCCAGAATGCACTGGCTACCATCTTGAAGTATGAAGACACCAGAGTCGCCCTGTATGTCATCCGTGGAAAAACTGGTTCGGACGGACACTTCAACACCAGCAGCGAGGATATACGCTCGGCGTCATACTGGCGGGTGCGGCAGACTATCTCCAGTACCATCCCATCAACACCTGTTTCAGCAACGGCGATCGAACAAGATCTGGGGCATTCTCCGAACGTGGAGGTGCTCATCGTCCAGGCTTTCTACGATCATGACTCGCTATTGGGCTTGCCTTTCGTGGACTTCCTGGCCCGGGGAGCAGTGTTGAATTCATACACCCTGATGCGCATGGGGTCTCCCAACGTGCGCGATGTGGGTTGCCGGGTGTATCCCATCGCCATCCACATGAATTCCATCAACGGCCGCGACCCGACCACCAACATGATGAACAACATCTTGAATGGGGAGGCGCCGGGCAACTTCGGCTGGCTGCGCTGGCCGGAAGATGAGAATTGGGGCGACGCGCCCCACCTGGCGCAGATGCTCAACGATCCATCCCTGAGTGTCACCATGTATGAGAACCCGGATGACTCTTCAGACATCGCGCTTAACGTAGGCGACAAAATATGGGGTAACTCCGGGGTGAGCGCGGCTTCCGCCGTTCAAACTGCCTTAACAAACTTGCGGAACCGGTACATCCGCGTGCCGATCTGGGATTCTGTGGAGGGCACCGGGATCAATGCCAAATATCACATATCTGGCTTTGCGATCGTAGCCATCACCAGTTGGGACTTGTCGGGCCAGGATAAGATTTCAGCAAAATTCATTCGGCTGGACAGCAGTTGTAGATAAGAGGCGCGACGCACCTGGCAGATGTGTCGCACCTTCGGGAAAGGAAGGCCAATCTATGAGAATGAATGATCATCAAAAGCGGCCAGCGCCAATTCTCCCGCAGGTTCTGCAACCCGCGGGAGGTTCTGAGGCCGGACAAAGCATCATCATCCTCACCGTGGCCATGATCGTGTTCATTGCCCTGCTGGGATTGGCGTTGGACCTGGGCCTCGTCTACGTGCGCCGTATCCAGCTCTCCAGGGCAGTGGACGCGGCAGCATTGGCTGCCGTAGTCGAACTGCCCGATGTGGATGCCGCCGAAGCGACGGCCACCCGCTTCTTTCACGCCAATGGATTTCCCAACGCGGACCCCGACGTCGTGCCCGGTACCGGGGTCATGCAAAGCAACTGGCTGACGGTGACCGCCCGAATACAACAGCCGTTGTTCTTCATGCCCCTGTTCAACATCCGTTCGGTGCCTATCGCCGCCCTGGCCGTGGCCGAGTACAAGTCGCCGGTGGAGATTTACACCAGCCAGACGGGTGAATCGGGCGTGGAAGGCGTGGTCAACCTCTCGGTGTTCGGGCCAGAACAGTGGACCGGGTATGGGGACGCTTTTATACCTTTGTACAGCGACTTCAGTCATACACCCAATGCTAACTGGGATGAACTGGAGGGCAAATACACCTTCCGCATCCTGGTGCCGCCTGACTACTCAGACCCATATGTCCAGGTGGAGATTCTGGACCCTGATTGTTACAATAAACCTAACCCTGGCGATAACATGGTGGAAGTCGAGTACGTACAGACGGGAGAGAAACACCTGCGCACAATCTCCCCTCCTTGCTCGGACCGGCGAGACGGTTGTCTGGTGCCCACGCAGGACCCTTGCGTGAACCCGACAACCGGCGAATCCTGTAACCCGTATTGGTTCGTGCGCATGGACGAGAACCGGATTTACAGTTCTGCAAACGGCGGCCGGCCCTCGAGTTACACCGCGAGCTCGAACACCACGACTCGCTACACATTGTATTATCTTTCCGAGGGTGATAACGTCAAGCACGTTATCCATTCTTACACCAAAGGCGGGGCCGATAGCGACGCCAACACCGATCTGCAGTGGGTAACACCGGAAGGCTTCCGCTTTCGGCTGAGCGATTACCCCGACGTGGCCGTTGCTGAAAATGGCTCCCGCAGCTTTTTCCTGGAGGTAAAGCCGACAGCCGGGGCCAGCGAGAACGGTTTTGACCTGTGGGCCGGGCCGAGCGCATCTCTGCTGCCCATTAAAGATGTGAACGAGCGCAACGTTTATCTGTTGCGCGAGGGGCTGGAACATCACTCCTCCGGTGGAATAGTGATCACCGGCATTGGCTACCTACCGCTGAACGTGAACACCAGTACGGCATTCACCATCACTTTTGGCTATCTACCCCCTGAGGCGGCGGGGGTGTACATGCGTGTTCACAACTTCGACAACGACTACCCTTCCCTGGGCCAGAGTTTGCATTTCTACCTGGAGGGCGTTCCTGACTTTCACGTGGTGGGCGCGCTTTCGGGCGGCAATGAATGGCGAATGAACCGCTTCCAAATTCCGGAGAACTTCTTCGGTGGTTATCTGCGGGCCAGATACGATACAACCCAGTATGACACATCCAGTTGGCGGCTGGAGTACGAAGGAGTCGTGGGCAGCACTTTTGTTCGGCTGATAAAGTGAAGCGAACAACATGAGGGAGGTATGCAAAGTGCGACGCACTTTCAAAAAGTGCGTCGCATTTCTGCTACCCCCCTTGACATTTTTGCATAAGATGGTATATTATAGACAAGTAACTTGCCAGCATTACCAGCGACCGAGAGGAGGAAGAACATGCGTGGTGGACGGTTCCTGATCATCGTTGGCGGGCTCCTCATCCTGGCCACGGTTGGTTTGGTGGCTTTCTACTTTCTCACTACAATGGGCGGACCGCCGGGGCCGGGTGAAGCTACCCCCGTAGGGGCCGCCGCCACCCCCACTGAGGCGCCCCCACTGCCGACCCGCAAGGTCCTGATCGCTGTCCAGGACATCCCCAGTTGTACGGAGATTCCCCAAGACGCCGTGGCCGAGTGGGAAGTGCCAGAGAGAGACATCCCATCCGATGTCGTACTGACCAAAAGCGAGATTCTGGGGCCGGGTATGCATCCCATTGCTCTCCAGCCCATCCTGCGCGGGCAGCCTATCGCCAGCAGTATGCTCTCCTCGCGGGAAGAAATCATGCGCCAGGGGTTAGACAGTGCATGTCTCATCCCCAGAGGGAAAGTGGCCGTGGCCTTCCCGGTGACAGAGCTTTCCAGCGTGGCCTATGCCCTGCAACCCGGTGACCGGGTGGACGTGTTGATCTCAGTGTCTTACGTGGACCTGGACGCCCGATACCAGTTGAAACTGCCCGTGATTCTTACCGGAGGAGAGGACTGTCTGGCCGGGTGTCAGCCCACCGGGGAGCAACGGGAAAGGACACTCACCCAGCTAACAGTACAAAATGCCGAGGTGCTGATGATCGGCCCCTGGGGAGCGGGTATACCTTTCCCGGTCGAAGAGCTGCCGGTGGAAGCCACCCCGGTGCCAGGGGAGGGCGAGGGGCCGCCTCAGGTAACAACTCCCAGCGCACAGAAAACCTACAATGTGGTCATTCTGGTGGTTTCTCCCCAAGACGCGCTGGTGCTCAAGTGGGCGCGAGAAAACGGAGCGTTAATTGACCTGGCCTTGCGCTCAGGTGTGGCTGGCGGTGACCAGGACCTGTTCAGCACGGAGCCGGTGACATTGGAATACATGGTGCGCCGCTTTGGCATGGGTCCACCGCCAAAATTGGACTACGGTTTGGAGAACAAATTTGGACAGGCAACTACCGCGCCAGCCGGGACTCAATGAGTCAGATGAGGTGACTGTCATCTGACTGAGGCCTAAGCCGGGGAGGGCACGTTTTGGATGAGTGAGGAAAAAATTCGCGTCCTCATCGTGGATGATATTCCAGAGACCCGTGAAAACCTGAAAAAACTCCTCTACTTTGAAACCGATGTTGAGGTCGTAGGCGCGGCCACCAGCGGCGAAGAAGGTATTGAACTGGCCAAGCAGTACCAGCCGCACATAGTGTTGATGGATATCAACATGCCGGGCATGGATGGCATCACGGCCAGCGAGGCAATCACCCAGGAGGTGCCCTTTGCCCAGATTATCATGATGTCCGTCCAGAGCGAGGCGGATTACCTGCGCCGTTCTATGTTGGCCGGGGCCCGCGATTTCCTGACCAAGCCGTTCACCAGTGACGAGCTCATCTCCACCATCCGCCGCGTTTATGAAATGGCGGCCAGTCGCCGGGCAGCAATGCCCATGCCCCAGGTCGCCGGGCCCAGGGTGGAGGTCGCACCAGGCGGCTTGCCCCCCAAAGCGGGCCGGATCATCACCGTGTTCAGTCCCAAAGGCGGCGTGGGATGCAGTATGATCGCCGTTAACCTGGCCCTGGCCATGCAGAAGCTCACCGAGCCAGACGGCAAAGTAGTGCTGGTGGACGCCAGTCTCCAATTCGGCGATGTCGGCGTGATGCTGAACCTGCAGGCTACCCGCAGTATCGCCGATTTAGCCTCGCAGATCGAGGAATTGGATTCCTATCTGATCGAGACGGTCCTGCTTCCTCATCCATCGCAGATGAAGGCCCTTCTGGCTCCACCGCGGCCGGAGATGGCCGATTTGCTGACCCCAACGCACATGAAATCCGTCCTGGAAGAACTGCGGCACAATTTTGACTACGTTATCGTGGATACCTGGACGGCCCTGCATGACCTGGTGCTGCAGGTGTTGGATATTTCCGACCGCATCGTGTTGGTGACGGTCCCCGACGTACCGTCCATCAAGAATACGCGGCTCTTCTTCGACGTGACCGAGGCCCTGGAATATCCTCCCAATAAGCTGGTTCTGGTCGTCAACCAGGCCGACCGACGCAGCGGGGGGATCAGCGTAAAACTTATCGAAGAAAACCTTAAGCACCGCGTCGCTGCCCAAATCCCCTTCGATGACCGGACGGCATTGGTCTCCATTAACCAAGGGGTGCCCTTTGTTCTGGGTGACAGGCGCAACCCTCTATCTCAAGCCATTTTCAAGTTGGGAGAAGTACTGATCAAGGACCTGGAGCAGGAGGAAGCTGTGGCTCAGGCAGAAGTCAAGGAAACTCAGACCCGAGCCCGTCTGGGACGCCTTTTCCGTTAGCGTTGGCCCGACGCAATTTCCAGTAAGAGTAGATTTAGGGCAAGGAGTGTGGTAGAATGTCTTTACTCAAACGAATCGAAAGAACTCAGCAAACAGTTGTAGAACAACCCTCCAAGTTACGCGAGTTGAGAGTGCGGCGGCAACCGACAGCCCCGGCCAGAGATGCCTATCTCGATCTCAAGACCCGGGTGCAAAACAGGCTCATTGCCGAATTAGATCCCAAGATGGACATCTCGCAGACCGATGAGGTGCGAAGTACCATTGAGGAATTGTTCGATTCCATCCTGGTGGAGGAGAATATCATCCTCAGCCGGGCGGAACGCCAGCGTCTCTTTGAACAGATAGTAGCCGAGATTCTGGGCTACGGTCCTATCGAACCCTTGCTGGCCGACGAGAGCATCACCGAAATCATGGTCAACGGGGCGAAGAGCATCTACATCGAACGCCACGGTAAACTGGAGAAGACCAACCTGAACTTTGAAAGCGACGAACATGCCCTGCGCATCATTGACCGCATTGTGGCTCCGCTAGGCCGGCGCATTGACGAAAGCTCACCTTATGTGGACGCTCGTCTGCCCGACGGCTCCCGTGTGAATGCCATCATCCCGCCGCTGGCTATCAACGGTCCGACGCTGACCATTCGAAAATTCTCCAAGACTCCGCTGACGGTGGAAGACCTCATCGAGTTTGGAACCATTACCCCGGAAGCCGTCGAATTCTTGAAAGCGTGCGTCTATGCCCGGCTGAACATCATAGTTTCCGGCGGTACCGGTTCAGGCAAGACCACGTTCCTCAACGTCCTGTCGGGATTCATCCCCAACGATGAGCGAATCATCACCATTGAGAACGCGGCTGAACTCCAGCTCCGACAGGATCACGTGGTCACCCTGGAATCACGGCCCCCGAACATCGAGGGCAAGGGCGAGGTCACCATCCGTGACCTGGTGGTCAACAGTCTGCGCATGCGCCCTGACCGGATCATCGTAGGTGAGTGCCGTGCCGGCGAGGCCTTGGATATGTTGCAGGCCATGAACACCGGCCACGACGGATCGCTGACCACCGCCCACTCCAACAGCCCACGCGATACCCTGTCCCGTCTGGAGACGATGTGCCTGATGGCAGGGATGGATCTGCCGGTACGTGCTATCCGGGAGCAAATTTCTTCCGCCATAGACCTGATCATCCACACGGAGCGCTTCCGCGACGGATCGCGCAAGGTGGTGAACATCACCGAAGTGCAGGGTATGGAGGGTGATGTCATTGTCATGCAGGACATCTTCCTCTTCGAACAAACGGGAATTGAGGGCGGGAAGATCATTGGCCGGTTACGGCCAACAGGTATTCGCCCCAAGTTCATGCCTCGTCTCGAGGCAGCCAACATACACCTGCCGCCTAGCGTTTTCGGCGTCGGGGAGAGATTCCGCTTCTAGATCGCGGCCCTGACAGGGAAGAAGGCAGGCGGGAAAAGGAGGGATATGTTATGAGTCCCATCCTGTTAGCGATGGTTTTAGTAGGCGCCCTGGCTGTCATCCTGTTCATCGTGGGCATCATCGCCAGCGCGCGTGGCCCCAAGGCCACCATAAAAGAACGGGTGGAGCAATATGCCGGTGCGCAGACGGTAGCGGCTGAACGGCCTAAACCCGCCGCCGGGGAACGCGGTTTCAAGCGCATGGCCGAGGGCCTGGATAAGGTCATGAGCAAACGGGGCGTCGGCGGCGGCATTGCGACCGAGTTGGCCCGCGCTGATTTGAAGCTGACCGTAACCGAGTTCATGATTTTCAACGTGATCAGCGTGATAGGCGTGGCCGGATTAGCAGCACTACTGTTCCGCAGCCCATTCTTCGCCCTGCCCGGCCTGGTCCTGGGCTTCTTCCTGCCGCGCTGGTGGGTCAAAATCCTGCAAAGGCGAAGATTGAACGCTTTTAACAGCCAACTCGGCGACGCGATTAACCTCCTGGTCAATGGCCTGCGTTCTGGTTACAGTATGCTTCAGGCTATGGAGGCGGTGTCCAAAGAATTGCCACCACCGATTTCCGTGGAGTTCGCGCGGGTAGTACAGGAAGTAGGGCTGGGGCTTTCATACGAGGATGCGCTGGACAATCTGGTACGCCGGATCCGCAGCGCCGACCTGGATTTGATGGTTACCGCGGTCAACGTGCAACACGAGGTGGGTGGCAACCTGGCAGAGATTTTGGATACCATCAGCTACACTATTCGCGAGCGAGTGCGCATCCAGGGCGAGATCCGGGTGTTAACCGCGCAGACAATGCTTTCGGGGTACATTGTCGGCTTTTTGCCCGTGGCCATTACCCTGCTCTTGCTCCTTATGAGCCGGGATTACATCATGCGCATGTTCCAAACCACCTGCGGCTGGATAATGGTCGCCGTGGCAGTGATTATCGTAGCCTCCGGATTCCTGGCTATCAAAAAGATTGTGACTATTGAAGTGTAGTTGGTAAATCTGCTGGGAGAAGTGAGATGGGTGTTCAGCAGTTACTGATAATCGGTTTGGCTCTGTTCATGGGGTTGGGAGCTATCATACTGATTCTGGTTGGCACCAGAGGATCGGCAACTGAGCGGGTGGAGGCTCGTCTGGCGGAATACGGCAGCCGGGCCCAGCCGGTGACCCTGGAAGAATTGGAGCTGGCCCAGCCCTTCAGTCAACGCATTGTGCGCCCGATGGTGTCTGCCATCGCCAAATTCATTGCCCGGTTTACCCCACAGCAATCCCTGGAAGCCACACGCCACAAACTGGAACTGGCCGGCCGACCCAACAACTGGGGGCCTGCCGAGTTCTGGGGCGTCCGTGCTCTGGCCGGAGTGCTGATGGCCCTGCTGGTGTTCCTGCTGCTGAGTACGTCCCGGCAACCCCTCAGGCAAAGCTTGCTGTACAGTGGTCTGATGGGCGCCCTGGGCTTTTATCTGCCGGTAGCGTGGTTGGGCAGTAAGATCAGGAAACGCCAGGATGAGATTATCAAAGCCCTACCCGATGCCCTGGACCTGTTGACCATTTGCGTGGAGGCCGGATTGGGCTTCGATGCGGCTATGAGCAAGGTAACGGAAAAGTGGGATAACGAACTCAGCCGGGCTTTTGGTCGGGCGATCCAGGAAATACGCCTGGGCAAGCTGCGCCGTGAGGCATTGCGGAGCATGGCCGATAGTGTGGGCGTGACTGACTTGTCCAGCTTTGTGGCCGCAGTTATCCAGGCCGATCAACTGGGCGTTAGTATTGCCAAGGTACTGCGCATCCAGTCCGAGCAAATGCGCATCAAACGTCGCCAGCGGGCCGAAGAACTGGCTCGTAAAGCGCCGGTCAAAATGATGATCCCCCTCATTTTACTCATCTTCCCGTCTATCTATATCATCTTGCTGGGACCTGCAATCCTCCTCGTGATGGAAACCGGGGTGCTGGGTAGCATCTTCTAAGGCCGTCAAGGTGTAAACTCCAGCGATGAAGGGTCAGATTCGTAATTTCGTATCCACACGGATGGACGCAGATTGACAGCCCTGGGTTTTTGGCAGCAGATTCGGCATGGTCTCCTGGACCTCCTGTTTCCCCCTCGCTGTGCAGGCTGCAACCGGATGGGAGTGTGGCTCTGCGATTCATGTCGCGCCGGACTGAAACCTGTGCTTCCCCCGGTGTGCTCCCTTTGCGGACGTCCTACAGACCGCCCACAAATTTGTAGCCATTGTCGGCTGGCCCCCCTGCAGATTGACGGAATTCGTTCAGTGTTGTATTTCGACGGCGTGCTACGCACCGCTATACACGCCCTGAAATACAGAAACGCTCAGCATCTGGCCGATCCACTGGGCGAGATGATGGGCGATTATTGGCGAGCTCACCATATTCCGGCGGATGTGATTGTTCCCGTACCGTTGCACCCCTCACGGGAACGGGCCAGGGGTTATAACCAATCCGCTTTGCTGGCCCGCAGGCTCGGCGAAATAACGGGCTTACCCATTAAAGAAAATCTCCTGGCCCGGATACGGGCCACGGCTCCACAGGTTGAACTAGGGGCCGAAGCCCGACGGGAGAACGTGCGCGGGGCTTTTCATTGTGCGCCCGCATCTGCGGCGGGCCTGCACGTCCTGCTGGTAGATGATGTGTGCACAACCGGATCAACACTGGAGGCCTGTAGCCAGGCATTGCGCGCCGGAGGAGCCAGTTCTGTGTGGGCTCTTACTTTGGCGCGAGCTCTCTAATACAACCAAATGAGCGAATCAGCGAGTCAGCGAATGAGCGAGTCCTCGCTGATTCTTTTTACTAAAACAAACAGTGGCAGCCCCATATCCATAAGGCTGCCACTGTTGTCCGGTCAATGCCTGGCTATACGTCTTTGTGCACCGTCACCGTCGCCCGTTCTTTCAACGCCGCCTGGGCTGCCGCCAGCCGGGCGATGGGCACGCGGAATGGTGAGCAGGAGACGTAGTTCAAGCCGATAAGATGGCAGAACTCGATGCTGCTAGGATCGCCACCATGCTCGCCGCAAATCCCAATCTCCAACTCTGGCCTGGTAGCACGTCCCTTCTCCACGCAGATTTTCATCAATTGTCCTACAGCGTCTCGGTCCAACACCTGGAAGGGATTGACCGGCAAAATGCCGCGATCCACGTATTGCAGCAAAAATTTCCCCTCAGCGTCATCGCGGGAGATGCCATAGGTCATCTGGGTCAAATCGTTGGTGCCAAAGGAGAAGAATTGAGCATATTGGGCGATCTCGTCGGCGGTGAGGGCTGCCCGCGGCACCTCGATCATTGTCCCAAATTTGTAATCCACCTCGACGCCCTTCTCGGCCATCACCTGCTTGGCCACCTTCTCCAGTTTTTCCTGCTCTAGCTTCAACTCATTGATGTGGCTGACCAGGGGGATCATGATCTCGGGATGCACGTCCACCCCTTCTTTGGTCACGTTACAGGCCGCCTCGATAATGGCCCGCGTCTGCATCTCGGTCAGGCCCTTGTACATGATACCAGCCCGGCAGCCACGCAGGCCCAGCATGGGGTTCACTTCCCACATGCTCTCCACCACGCGCAGCATCTTCTCTTTCCTGGCCAGTTCCTCGGGATTCTCACCCGTGCAGCGCAGCCGGGTCACCTCCTCGAGCAGCTCCTCGCGGGGCGGCAGGAACTCGTGCATGGGCGGGTCAATCAGGCGAATGATCACCGGACAGCCATCCATGGCCCGGAAGATGCCCTCAAAGTCCTCCCGCTGGAAAGGCAGGAGCCTATCCAGACACTCCTGGCGCTCCTCTTCCGTCTCGGCCATGATCATCTGCACCACGATGGGTCGCCGTTCTTCCTCGAAGAACATGTGCTCGGTACGGCACAGGCCAATACCCCCGGCCCCGAATTCACGGGCCCTGATGGCGTCTCTGGGATAATCCGCGTTGGCCCACACTCCCAGGCGGCGCACCTCGTCAGCCCACCCCAGCAGGGTGATCAGGTCGGTCTCCTTCTTGAAATCCGGAGCGATGGTCGGGATAGCCCCGGCAAACACCTCCCCCGTGGTTCCACTGATAGAAACCAGGTCCCCCTCTTTGAGCACCCGCCCGTTAACGGTGAACAATTTCTTCTCCGGATCCACGCGAATGGCCTCGCAGCCGGCCACGCAGGGCAGGCCCAGACCGCGGGCGACCACCGCCGCATGGGAGGTAGCCCCACCACGCTGGGTCAGAATCCCTTTGGACTTCAACATGCCATGCACATCATCGGGAGCAGTCTCCGGACGAACGAGGATCACCGCCTTGCCGGCCTGACCCCATTCCTCCGCCGTATCTGCATCGAAAGCAGCGATGCCCGAGGCCTCACCTGGAGAGGCGTTCAACCCTTTGGCCAGATAGCGTCCTGCCTTATGCGCTTCTTCCACGGCCCTGGGGTCAAAGCGCGGCAGGAGCAACTGGTTGATCTGCGCCGGGTCCACGCGCAACAGGGCCTCTTCTTTGGTGATTAACCCCTCGCGCACCATGTCCACGGCGACTTTGACCGCTGCGGCCGCCGTGCGCTTGCCACTACGCGTCTGAAGCATCCACAGCTTGCCCCGCTCGACGGTGAACTCCATGTCCTGCATGTCGCGGTAGTGCTTCTCCAGCATCTCCGCCACTTTCACGAACTGCTCGTAGACCTCAGGCATGTCTTTTTCCAGTTCGGCGATCTTCTTGGGCGTGCGAATGCCGGCCACCACGTCCTCGCCCTGGGCGTTTTGCAGGTACTCGCCGTACAGCACCTTCTCGCCCGTAGCCGGGTCGCGGGTGAAGGCCACGCCGGTGCCGGAGTCATCACCCATGTTGCCGAAGACCATGGTTACCACGTTGACCGCGGTACCCCAGTCATGGGGAATCTTGTGGAAGTTGCGATAATCCACCGCCCGCTTGCCATACCACGAATCGAAGACAGCCATGACCGCCTGGCGCAGTTGCTCGTAGGGGTCCTCGGGGAAGTCCTCGCCGAGTTCACTTTTGTACAGGGCCTTGAAATCGGCCACCACGTCTTTGAGCATCTCGGTCGTCAGATCAGTGTCTCGCTTCCCTTCCGTTTGCTCCTTGTACTCATCCAGAATGTGCTCGAATTTCTCACCGTCAATCCTTTTGACGATGCGCCCAAACATCTGGATGAGGCGCCGATAGGCGTCGTAAGCGAAACGCTCGTTGCCCGTGAGCTGAGCCAACCCCTTGAGGGTTTCGGAGTTCAAACCCAGGTTGAGGACAGTGTCCATCATGCCGGGCATGGAGACTCGCGCCCCGGAGCGCACGGAGACCAGCAGCGGGTTGCGGGGATCGCCGAACTTTTTGCCGGTCTGCTGCTCCACCGTCTTCAACGCCTCCAGCGTCTGCTCCCACATCCCCGGCGGGAATTGCCGGTTGTTATCGAAGAAGCTGAGACAAGCTTCGGTGGTGATGGTGAAACCTGGGGGGACAGGCAGGCCAGCGTTGGTCATTTCTGCCAGACCAGCCCCCTTGCCGCCCAAGAGATCTCGCATCTCCTTGCTTCCCTCGTTGAAAAGATACACCCATTTCTTCGTCATACGAAAAACCTCCTCACTTCAAACAGTAAAAAAATTGTGTAAAATGTCCTGCAAACGCTCTGAAGAAAAGCAGGCTTAATACCGGCAAGAATTATACCCATATTGCTGGATTTTGCAAGCCCCTTCTGGGGATACGTAGCCGACGGCAATGCCGTCGGCTACCCGGCTTGCCACGAATCCCTGAAAATGCTATAATCCTGTCACAGGTGCGTGGTGTGGAACGGAACACATAACTGGACTCTGGCGTTTTGGGCTCGTAGTGACGACTTTAGTCGTCTGCAGGCGGAAAAGAGCGACTGAAGTCGCTACTACGAATCTACATCTTGTGGCAATGAAACAACTGCCTACAAATGTATGGCGGTGCTCAAAATTCGCCAGACTCCAGCACATAACGCGAAATACGCTCAGGAGGTGAATGCGTGAAACGACTGTTATCCGGCAACGAAGCCATTGCCTACGGCGCATGGGAGAGCGGTGTGCGGGTGGCTGCCGCCTATCCGGGAACGCCTTCCACCGAGATTCTGGAGACACTGGCCCCCATGCCCAACGTGTACGCCGAATGGTGTCCTAACGAAAAGGTAGCTCTGGACGTGGCTATCGGCGCGGCCTACGCCGGCAGCCGGGCGATGGCGGTGATGAAACACGTCGGGTTGAACGTGGCCGCCGACGCTTTCTTCTACGCCTCGATGACCGGCATGGAGGCCGGGCTGGTCATCGTTTCCGCCGATGACCCCCAGATGCATTCCTCACAAAACGAGCAGGACAACCGCCGCTACGCCAAATTCGCCCGTGTACCCTGTCTGGAGCCAACAGACAGCCAGGAAGCGAAAGACCTGGTGGGCGTGGCCCTGGAGATCAGCGAACGGTTTGACACACCGGTGATGCTGCGCCCCACCACCCGCATCTGTCACTCCAGCACGCCAGTGGAGATCCCCGCAGAACGCCACGACATCTGGCAGAAACCGCCGGAATACCGCATTGATACCACCAAGTACGTGATGGTGCCCGGCAATGCCCTTAAACGCCATCCCGTGATCGAGGAGCGTATCGCCAGGCTGGCCGAGTTCGCCGAGACCTTCCCTTACAATGTAGTGGAAATGGGCGGTACTGAACTGGGCATCGTCACCAATGGCGTTGCCTACCAGTACGCCAAGGAAGTGTTCCCCGCCTCCCGCACTTCATTCCTGAAACTGGGAATGACCTACCCTCTGCCCCGCCAGCTTATCGCCGACTTCGCCGCCCAGGTGGATAGACTGATCGTGGTTGAGGAGCTGGACCCATTCATTGAGGAAGAAATCCGACTGATGGGCATTGAGTGCGAGGGGAAAAGCATCTTTCCTATGGTGGGCGAACTCAACCCCAAAATTGTGCGCGATTGTGCGATTAAAGCCGGGCTGTTGCCGGAATCGGCGCGGGTGGAGACGGCCTCACCGGAAAAGCCGCCACTGCCACCCCGCCCACCCATCCTGTGTCCCGGCTGCCCACACCGCGCGACTTTCACTGTTACCAAAAAACTGAAACTGGTGGTCAACGGGGACATTGGGTGCTACACCCTGGCCTTTCTCCCACCCCAAGGGGCAGTGCACACCTGCGGATGCATGGGAGCCAGCATCGGCGTAGCCCACGGTGTAGCCAAAGCCGGCATCCAACAGCGCCACGTAGCGGCCATCGGTGATTCGACTTTTTTCCACACCGGGATGCCCGCTCTGCTCAACGTGGCCTACAACCAGAGTAACACCATCACCCTGATCCTGGACAACCGCACTACAGCCATGACCGGTCATCAACAACACCCAGGCACAGGCAAAACCCTTCAAGGGAAAGACACTGTCGCCGTGGAATTCGAGCCACTGGTGCGAGCGCTGGGTGTCCCTCACGTGACGACAGTGGACGCTTACAAAATCAAGGATGTCGAGGCCGCGCTGCGAGCAGCCCTGGATCGAGAAGAGCCCTCGGTGATCGTGGTCCGCCGCGAGTGCGCCCTGCTGCCGGAAGTACGTCGCACCTACAAGCCACTGAAAGTGGACCTCAGTGAGTGCAACGCTTGTTGGGCCTGTTTGCGCACCGGCTGCCCGGCCCTGCGCAAATCCAACGAAGTTTACGAGAAGACCAAACGCGAGAAAGTAGAGATTGACCCCCTGCTGTGCACCGGTTGTGAACTGTGCGCCCAGGTGTGTCCGACGAATGCCATCCAGTTCCGCGCGCAACTCTATAGTTCGGAGGAGGCACAAGACAAGAGGTAAAGAGGTAAAAGAACCATGGTGAGATACTTTTGACAATGTCACATTTGTCATTGCGAGGGCGCGAAGCGCCCGAAGCAATCTCCAAA
>JANLFX010000129.1 GCA_024653325.1 Anaerolineae bacterium | reverse complement strand
GCTGGGGACCGTCGGCCGCGCTATGGAAAGCGCGGCTACCCCAACTTCGCTCAGGACGCAGCAGCGGTCGGCTGCTACGGGGCAAACCTGCCCCCGAAACTGAAACGCACCTAAAATGCAGAACAGACTGAAGCCGGCCCTACAGGGCCCCCTGTTTTACGGTTGACTTCTACCACAATTGCTGCTACAATGGAATAGCAATTGGAGCCCGAAAGGTGAGCGTAGGACAAGTTTAAGCTTGTCCTACAGGGGGTACTTTCAAATCGGAAAGGAGAGGACGATGCAACTGATCATCCAGGGAAAGAACGTGGAGGTAACTGACCGCTTGCGAGAGTACGTGGAAAAAAAGGTGGGCAAACTGGATCGCTATCTGCCCACTATTGATGAAGCGCGCATGGAGCTTTCCACCGAGCGGACGCGAAGTGCCGGTGACCGGCAAGTCGCCCAGTTGACGGTGCGCAGCAAGGGCACCATCCTCCGCGCCGAGGAAAAGACTTCCGATATTTTCACTTCTATTGATACCGTGTTGGACAAAATGTATCGTCAGATCGCGCGTTACAAGGGCAAACGTTACGGACGGGGCCGTGCAGCAGCACAGGGCGAAACTCTGCCGGAAGAGGTGGAGATGGAAGAAGAGGAGGAAATGCCACGGCGCATCGTGCGCACCAAACGTTTCCGCCTGACTCCGATGAATGAGGAAGAAGCTATCGAGCAGATGGAATTGCTGGGGCACGACTTTTTCGTCTTCTTCAATGCCTCCATTGGAGAAATCAATGTTCTGTACCGGCGCAAGGACGGCGATTACGGATTGATCCAGCCGGAACTGGGTTAGCTCGTCCAAGCAACGCGAGGCGCAACAGGGCCTGGGAATTCCTCCCAGGCCCTTACCATGTAAGACAGGCTTAACCCTGTCTTACGGCTACGGAGCAGCGGCGACCCGTAAATGCCTCGCAGGCCGCGGCTGGTGGAACCTCGATGTCCACACCCGTATCCACCAGCAGCCGGTACAGGTGGCACAAGGGAAGCCCCATGACGTTAGCGTAGCAGCCCTCCACCCGCTCAACCGGGCAGAAGTCCCCGTCCTGGATGGCATAAGCGCCGGCTTTGTCCAGCGGAGCGCCACTGCGCACGTAGGACATCATCTCCTGGTTTGAATAGTCGCGCAGCCACACGCTGCTCATGACGACGACGCCAGACAACCTTCCGCTGATCGTATCCAGCACCGATACCCCCGTGTACACCTGATGCTCCCGGTTTCGCAGGCGACGGAGCATGGACGCTGCTTCGTCGTCATGGGCCGGTTTACCCAGCATCTCGCCCTCCAGGGCCACGATGGTATCCGCCCCGACGATCAGCCCCGCGTCCACGCGCTCCGCCACGGCGCGCACCTTGTCCTCACTCAAGCGGCGTACCAGGTCGCAGGGAGACTCGCCATCACGGGGATGCTCCTCCACGTCGGCAGTGTATATTTCAAAAGGCAAACCCAACAGGGCAAGTAACTGGCGGCGGCGCGGAGAAGCCGAGGCCAGGGTCAGTTTTGGTTTCATTGAAACGCACTCCTCTGTGGTGGGTAAAACGGTCATCATTATATCACATCGCCCCATCTTGTCTAATCGAGGCGGATGTGGTAGAATGAAAGCGCTGGCCATTGAGACGGCGAGCTGACGATAACTGAATCGCGGAGGAAACAACATGGAATGTACACAGCAAGAAAACCTGAAGCAGTGCACATGTACCTATGAACCCTGCTCACGCAAGGGCAAATGCTGTCAGTGTATCGCCTACCATCGGGCGTATGGAGAATTGCCCGGTTGCCTCTTCCCGCCGGAGGTGGAACGCACTTACGACCGGTCTATTCGCCGCTTCGTCCAGGTGTACAGTGACCGCGGCGGGATGTCGTGAGCGGCGCCCCCTGCCAGTGAGCAGTCGGAGGAGTGACAGATGGTGCGCGCCAGATGGCCAGCCCTAGCCTGGGTAGGGGTCACGGTTGCCTGCCTGGTTTTGACCTGGACAGCGGCCGCGCAGGACCCGCTCGATTCGGTGTACGCGGTCATGTTGCGCCAAGCCGGGCGGGAACTGGGGATAGGCGAGATCATTTCCTGGGAACTCTCTCCGGCCAGCACGTTTGACTACAACAACTACTGGATCACCTCGGCGGGCGGGGCGCACGTCCTGCGCGTCGAAGTCGCACCTGACGAGGAGAGTGCCACCAGTCTGTTGGCACTTTACAGCGGTGCGGAGATCACCTTCCGTGGCCAGCCAGGTCGCCACCTGACGCGAGGCGAGAACGGCCCTTTCGAGGGTTACGCCTGGCGCTGCGGCCCGGCGATTTTCTCCGCCGCCTCGCGCGACCCGGCGGTTGCCGTGAGCCTGGCGGAAGGGCTTCACACCATCGCCGTGGGGGCGGGTCTGTGCCCGCCAGCCACCGCCGAGCCGCTGCCGACCCCGATTCCGACAGCCTCTGCAGCGGCGAATCCGGTGGCCTCGCTCTGTCCATCGCCGGCCGCCGCCGGGTTGGTACTGATGGTGGGCTGGTTGCTGACCCGATTCATTCGCCTGTAGCGCGGCTTTCTTATGGACACTAAATACCTGCAAACCCTCGAATTACCGAAAATTCTGGAACGCGTAGCTGAGTACGCTTCCTTCTCGGCCGGCCGGGAACTGATCCTGGCCCTGCAGCCCACCTCCGATCTGGAAGAGGCCCGCCGTCGCCAGGGCGAGACCCGCGAGGCGCTCTATCTCATAGACAGCCAGGGGGGCGTCTCATTGGGTGGGGTCTACGACGTGCGCCCGCTGGTGGATGGGGCCTCGCGGGGAGTGACCCTGCTGCCCGGCGATTTACTGGACGTACGCAGCACTCTGCTCCGTGGGCAATCCCTGAAGCGCACGATCACCCGCCAGGCGGCACAGTTGCCCCTTTTGGCGGCCATCGCGGCCCGCATCGAACCGTGCCCGCACGTCGCCGCTGAGATTGGCCGCTGCATCAACGATCAGGCAGAGGTGGTGGACACAGCCAGTCCCCGGCTGGCCCAGATTCGCCGCGACCTCAAAATCGCCCACGACCGGCTGCTGGACAAACTCAACCGGCTGGTGACCTCCCCGGAAACGGCCACCTATCTGCAAGAGGCTTTCGTCACCCAGCGCAACGGGCGCTACGTCATCCCCCTCAAAGCTGATTTCAAAGGACGCATACCAGGTCTGGTGCACGATACCTCGGCCAGCGGGGCCACCCTGTTCATCGAACCGCTGGCCACCGTCGAGCTGAACAATCGCTGGCGCGAACTGCAAATCGAGGAAGAGCGCGAGGTGCAGCGCATCCTGGCCGAGCTATCAGGCCTGGTGGCTCAGGAAGGCGAGTTCATCGTCCGTACCGTCGAGGCCCTGGCCGAGCTGGACCTGGCCCTGGCCAAGGCTGAGTACGCCCACGCCACCCGCTCAATCGAGCCGGAGCTGGTTCCTTTCAAGACGAAAGACGGCAAGGGGCGCAAACAATCGCCCCCTGATTTCCAGCATCCAGGGTCTACTATCAAACTGTTGCGCGCCCGGCATCCGCTGCTGGACCCGGCCACGGTGGTGCCCATTGACGTGTACCTTGACGACGACTACTTCGTGCTGGTCATCACCGGGCCGAACACCGGCGGCAAGACGGTCTCGCTGAAGACTGTCGGCCTGCTGACCCTGATGGCCCAGGCCGGGTTGCATATCCCTGCCGCCGAAGGCTCGGCCCTCTCGGTTTTCGAAGGGGTCTACGCCGACATCGGTGACGAGCAGAGCATCGAGCAGAGCCTGTCCACCTTTTCCTCGCACATGTCCAACATCATCCGCGTGTTGAATCACGCCAACGAGCGCTCGCTGGTGCTGTTGGACGAACTGGGCGCGGGCACCGATCCCAGTGAGGGTTCAGCTCTGGCGCGGGCCATCCTCTCCCACCTGGTGCGGCGGCGGATCACCACCCTGGCCACCACTCACTCCTCGGAGCTGAAAGTGTACGCCCATTCCACGCCGGGAGTGCAGAACGCCAGCGTGGAATTCGACCTGGAGACCCTTTCGCCCACCTATGAGCTGACTATCGGCCTGCCGGGGCGCTCCAACGCCTTTGCCATCGCCACCCGGCTGGGGTTGCCCCAGGAAATAGTCGAGGAGGCCAAGGGCCTGGTCACGCCGGAGGGTCTGGAAGCCGAGGCGCTGCTGGCCGAGATCAAAGTGGCCCGCGAAGAGGCGTTGGCCGCCCGCGAAGCGGCCCGCGCAGCCCAGCTTGAGGCCGAAAAGCTGGCCGAGCAACTGCGCCTCCGTCTGGCGACCATCGAGGAGGAGCGGCGGGCCATCGTCAACCAGGCGCGCGAGGAGGCTCGCCAGGAACTGGAGTCCGTCCGCGCCGAATTGCGCCGGGTCCGCGCCCGGCTGGCCTCGGCCCTCCTGTCGGTCAAAGAGCGCCCACCCGAGTTGGCTGAGGCGGAACAGACCCTGGACGAGCTGGCAGCGCAGGCTCCGCCTCTGGAGAAAGTCGTCCTGCCGGAGATAGGAGTGCCCGCCGGTCCGTTGGCCATAGGCGATACGGTGTGGGTGGCCGGGCTGGGGGTCACCGGGGAGATCGAGGAGCTATCCGACGACGGGGCTACGGTGCGGGTGGGCAGCTTCCGCGTGCGCGCCCGGCGGGAGATGCTGGAGTTGCGGCGTCGAGAGCCGCCTCCCCCAGAAGAACTCACCCCGCCGGAACACCCCCTGGAAGCCCTGCCACCTTCTCCTGGCATTGAACTGGACCTGCGTGGCCTGCGCGTGGAGGAGGCGCTAGGCCGCGTGGACCAGCACCTGAACGCCGCGTTTCTGGCCGGGTTGCCCTTCGTGCGCATCGTGCACGGCAAGGGCACCGGAGCACTGCGGCGCGCCGTACGTCAGGCCCTGGATGGGCACTCGCTGGTCGCCTCGTTCCGCCCCGGCGAAGAGGGCGAGGGCGGCGATGGCGTCACCGTGGCCTATCTGGCCAATTCGTAGGTCGGGTTGCCAACCCGGCTGGATTTGACAGATTGCCCGGTTCGTGGTATCATTTTAGCACTCTGATATTGAGAGTGCTAAAACCACTCTCGTCCGAGTGCAAGGATGGAAAGGCTGAGGTGATATGATGGACCTTGCACATGAGCTGACAACCAGACAACAGACCATTCTGGGGCTGGTGGTACGGGAATATGTGGCCACAGCCGCCCCGGTTAGCTCGAAGATTATCACCGAACAATATGGGTTGGGGATCAGTTCGGCCACAGTACGCAACGAGATGGCCTACCTGGAAGAGCTCGGCTACTTGACCCATCCGCACACTTCTGCCGGCCGGATCCCCACCGAAAAAGGGTATCGCTATTTCGTCCAGCAGTTGATGAGGGAGGCTGAGCTGCCTCTCAACGAGCAATTGATGATCCAGCACCAGTTCTACCAGGTGAGTCTGGACCTGGATCAGTGGATGCGCCTGGCCGCCGCGGTGCTGGCTCGTACTGCGCACTCAGCTTCTCTGATCAAGGCCCCGCGCCCCAATCGTTGCCGATTCAAGCATGTCGAGCTCATTTCCACCCACGGGCCGGTGGTATTGCTCATCCTCGTCCTGGAAGGGGGATTGGTCCAACAGAAGATGCTCACTTTGACCGAGATACGCAGTCAGGAGGATTTAGGTCGGGTGAGCAATTGGCTGAACGACGCTTTCCGGGGCCTGACCGCAGACGAGATAGTGGCAGAATCCACAACTCTGCCGGAATTTGAACGGGAAATAGGCCACATCCTGGTTGATGTGATGCGCGCTGTGGACCAGCGTGGAGGCGATGTATACCATGATGGGTTGCTCAATGTGATGGGGCAGCCCGAATTCGCCGCTGGTGGAGGCTTTCAACAAGTGCTGCGCATTTTGGAAGAGCGTGTGCTGTTAGAAACCCTGTTAAGTGACATACTCTCACGGGCTGCTAACGGAGTGCAAGTAGTCATCGGTGGGGAAGGGCGCTGGGAGGAGTTATCGGAGTGCAGCTTGGTGCTGGCCCGCTATGGGGTGCAAGGGGAAGCCAGTGGAGCGCTGGGAGTGCTGGGCCCCACCCGGATGCCCTACGAGCGGGCAGTGTCCGCCGTACGCTACGTGTCTAATCTGTTGAGTGACCTGCTGTTCACCATCTATGGCTGGGAGAAAACATCGCAGGAGGAGAGATGGAGGTGACAAACAAGGAGAGCAAGGAAGAGTTCATCCCTTCACCGGAAGAAGGAGGCGAACAACAGGCAGAGGCCGTTGCGGTAGAAGCAAAGTCGGAAGTGGTGGAGGCTGCCCCGCCAGCAGCCGAGATGGAAGAACAGGTTGATGAACTCACTGCCCTCCGCCAAAAGTTGGCGGAAGCGGAGGCCAAAGCCGCTGAATACCTGGACGGCTGGCAACGCGCGCGGGCCGAGTTCGCTAATTACAAAAGGCGCAACGACCAGGAAAAGAGCGAACTCATCAAGGTGGCCAATGCCGCCCTGATCGCCCGGCTGTTGCCCACCCTGGACGACTTTGAGCGCGCCTTTCAGACCCTGCCTCTGGGCCTGCGCTCTTTGACCTGGATTGACGGCGTGTTCCTCATTTACCGTAAATTATTGGCCATCCTGGAAGGGGAAGGGCTGACCCCAATTGAAGTGGAGGGGCAGGTCTTCGATCCCTCCCTCCACGAAGCAGTGACTCACGAGCCAAGTGCCGAGCATGAGGAGGGGCGGATCATCGGCGAGGTGCAGAAAGGATATAAACTGGGCGATCGGGTGTTGAGGCCCAGCCTGGTGCGCGTCTCGGCCGGGCCACCAGCTCCCGAAGAAAAACAACAGGATAAAGAAGCTGAACCTACCCAGTAAGCTAGAACAAGCCAGCTTCTGGTTGCTGATTGCCAGTCGCTGGTTGCTGGTTATCAGAGCTCTAGAAACCAGCAACTAATTGTTGGAGGAGATGTCAATATGGGAAAGATCATAGGCATTGATTTAGGAACAACCAACTCTGTATGCGCGGTTATGGAGGGCGGTGAACCAACGGTTATCCCCAGCGCGGAGGGCTCACGGCTGTTCCCGTCGGTGGTAGCTATTAACCCGAAGACCGGGGAGCGAATGGTTGGTCTGGTGGCCCGCCGGCAGGCCATCACCAACCCGGACAACACTATTTTCTCCATCAAGCGTTTCATGGGCCGCAAATATAACGATCCCGAGGTGCAGAAAGCGCTGAAGATCGTGCCTTATAAGGTGACCGCAGCTCCTAACGGTGACGTGCGGGTATGGATGGGCGGCAAGGAATATTCACCGCCGGAGATTTCGGCCATGATTTTGCAGAAAATCAAAACCGATGCCGAGGCGTATCTGGGCGAGCCGGTGACGCAGGCGGTAATCACTGTACCGGCCTACTTCAACGACTCCCAACGCCAGGCCACCAAGGACGCGGGCAAGATCGCCGGCCTGGAAGTGCTGCGCATCATCAATGAGCCTACAGCCTCGTCACTGGCCTATGGCATGGATAAGAGGAAAGACCAGACCATTGCTGTATATGACCTGGGTGGTGGCACGTTCGATATCTCCATCCTGGATGTGGGTGAAGGGGTGTTCGAGGTCAAATCCACCAACGGGGATACCTTCCTGGGCGGCGATGACTGGGATCAGAGGATAATTGATTGGCTCTGCGATGAGTTCAGGAAAGATCAGGGGATTGATCTGCGGCAAGACCGCATGGCTTTGCAGCGTCTGAAAGAAGCGGCGGAGAAGGCCAAGATCGAACTTTCCAGCGTGATGGAGACGGAGATCAACCTGCCTTTCATCACTGCGGACGCCTCCGGGCCCAAGCACCTGCAAATGAAACTGACGCGGGCCAAGCTGGAACAGCTTACCGAGGACCTGGTGGAGCGCTCGGTTGGCCCTTGTCTGCAGGCTCTGGAGGATGCCAAACTGAGGCCCGAGGATATTGATGAGGTCATTCTGGTGGGAGGCATGACCCGTATGCCTGCCGTGCAGGAAGTGGTGCGCCGCATATTTGGCCGGGAATCGCATAAGGGGGTCAATCCTGATGAGGTGGTAGGTATCGGGGCGGCCATTCAGGCCGGCGTGCTGGGCGGCGAGGTCAAGGACATTCTCCTGCTGGATGTGACCCCGCTGACCCTCTCTATCGAAACTTTGGGTGGGGTGGCCACCCCGCTCATCGAGCGTAACACTACCATCCCTACCCGCAAGAGCCAGATTTTCTCCACCGCATCGGATATGCAGACTCAGGTGGAGATACACGTAGTACAGGGCGAGCGTCCGATGGCCGCCGATAACAAATCGCTGGGCCGCTTCATCCTGGATGGCATTCCGCCGGCGCCACGGGGCGTGCCCCAGATCGAGGTCACTTTCGACATTAACGCCGACGGCATCCTCAACGTCTCCGCCCAGGACAAGGCCACTGGCCGCCAGCAGAACATCACCATCACCGCCGGCTCAGGCCTTTCCAAAGAAGAGGTGGAGCGCATGGTGCGCGAGGCAGAACGGTTCGCTGCCGAGGACCGCAAACGCAAGGAAGAGGTGGAGCTGCGCAACAGCGCCGATGCTTTGATCTATTCTACGGAGAAACTGCTTCGTGAGCAAGGCGAAAGAATACCCGGCCACGTGAAGAGCGATATCGAGAGCAAGGTAAGCTCCCTGCGCACGGCGCTTCAGGGGAAGAATGTGGATGACATCAAGCGCAAGATGAGCGACCTGCAATACGCTGTACAACAGGCCGGAGCCGCCATGTACGAACAGGCCGGCCCAACCCCTCCGCCTCCCGGTGGTGGGGGAGGCCCTAAACCTGGTGGTGAAGACGTGGTAGAGGGCGAGTTCAGCGAGGCCTGAACTCTACACCCAATTTGTAGGGGCGCAGCGTGCTGCGCCCCTATTTTTGTGGACGGCTCTTGAACAGCACCGTCCACTGACCGTGTTCCACCACTTCGTCGCGCTGGTTGAGCACCGCGACGTCGAACACCACCGCGCCACCCTCCAGGCGGGGCATGGCCTTGCGCTGGTAGACGGTGGCCCGCACGCGCACCGTATCACCGATTACCACCGGACGGCTAAACTTCCACGTCAGCTCACGGAAAGCGAGCACGGTTTCTTCCATGAAACCCAGGCGCACGGCCAGGCCCGAAGCGATAGCCAGTATCAACAGGCCATGAGCCACCCGCTGACCAAACATGGTCGTTTTGGCGTACTCGGCATCGGTGTGCAGCGGGTTCCAGTCGCCGCTGAGGGCGGCAAAAGCGACCACATCGGCCTCGGTGATCGTTCGCCCCTGGGTCACTACCTCGTCGCCGATCTCGAAATCCTCGAAATACAGGCCGCGTGTAGGTGCGATTCCTCTCTCAGTCATTTTGCCTCCTGATATTTGGTGATCACTTGCCTGCTCGTATTTGTTTATTGGCCGCTGAGCTCGCAGAGAGCGCAGATTGTCTACCTCAACTACCTTGACAATGTTAGATTTGCCAGGCAGTGCCTACCTCACCCATCCCCACCCCAGC
>JANLFX010000128.1:7326-9503 GCA_024653325.1 Anaerolineae bacterium | reverse complement strand
TCTGATGGGCCAGCGAGACAAGTGTCGCTCGCCAGCTTAAGTTTACGGAGATGGTCCCATGACATTCAAACCAGGGCTCGGCGACATGGTGGTTTCTCACTGACTAAACTGTACGCACACTGAAAATGACACGACGGGTAGCACCTGGCTACCCATCGTGTTTTTCTATATACAGCCTCAAGCCCCGCCTGTCCCCCTTCCCCGCAGGCGGAAGTACAACCAGAAAGCCCCGGTGAGCACCCCGAACACCGCTAGCAGGAGCAGAGTGACGATCACGTTGCTCTGCGTGAAAGCATCCAGGTAGCCGCTGCGCGGGTTGAGCAGAATCTGGAAGAACCAGTAGGCCACCAGGGCAAAGCTGCCTAGCCACACTACCTTGTTCCACTTGAAGAGCACCTCGCCATCCAGGAAGCTGAGGGGCACCAGCGAGAAAAGCACGCCTTCCAGGCCGCTGACGAAGGCAGTTACCAGCAGGCTGCGCAGCAGGGTCACCCCGGCCAGCGGCCCGCTGAGCAGCCAGGCCACGATGCTGATTACCAGCGTGACCGCGGCGGGCATGAGCACCAGGACAGCCCCCTGCACCGCCGTGGCCTCCTCGTCGAAATCCTCGCCGGAGACCAGCACGTAGGCGGCGACGAAACCGAACAGGTAGCCGGGTTGAAAACGCACCAGGCGGGTGAGGATGACGCAGCCGATGGCGATCAGCGCCGCCACGGGAAAAGCCCGCATGTAGCCCTGCAGTCCGTAGAGACGGATGCCCAGAAAGGCCTGCAACCCCTCGTAGACGTAGGTGGTGACGGCGATGGAAACAAAGAGGGAGAGCAGGAACGTCGCCCCTTGAGCGTTGAAAGCAAAGGTGGAATCGAGCAAGGCGTAGATAAGCGCCGTGAGCACCAGCAGGATGAGGGTGAACCACCACGGCCGGCGGCGGACCTCCCCCTCCACCAGTTGTCTCTTCACGGAGATGCGCGATACCAGCGGGGAAAGCCGATCCCGTATCTCGTCCTCGTTCTCCTTGAGGGTGTTATTGAAGAGGGTGGAGAGAAAACCGAAAGCCAGGGCCAAGCCCAGAGCCAGAGCCACGTTAGTGCCCACGACTTTCGCGCTGAAATCCACCTCGCCGGGCAGGGGCACGGAGGCGGTGAAGGATCGGGCCGGGGGCACCGGCCCCGTGGGTGGGGTCGGCGTCGGCTCCGCGTGACGCTCCACCGTCAAACCGATGAGGCGCAGAATGCCCGCCACCAGGTCATACCCGGGGTCCTTGGTGATAAACAGATCACCCTGGATGCCCTCGGCCAGGTCGCGGGCCAGCGCTTCGACCTCCGGTGAGTAGCCGGTGCCCAGCACAGGGGAAACGACGACGTTGTTGGCCTTCGCCGCAGCGATGGCCTCCTCGATGCTGTCCCGGTCGGAGCCGGGGTCCTCCACCGGGTCGCCGCCAGCAGGCCCCTCGTCGCCCATGGGGATGATCAGCCGGATGGCGCCCGGCGTCCAATCGTACCCGCGGGCGACGTCGGCCACGGCCCAGCCCCAGTCCTCAAACTGCTTCACAGTAGCATTGGCGATCTCACTGCTCACTGTCCGCGCTGTGCACTGCGCTCCTTCGGTGATGCCCATGATGGTGTAGGCTATGACGATGCCCCGTTCCTCTGTCAATTCTGTTACGGCATCACCGATGTCCTGGCACAGGGCGGCTATTTCGTCGTCCATGGAGCCGGAGGTGTCGAAGATAAAGACCACCTCGATCACCGGGTTCGCGGGCTTGAATTGGGAGGGCACGGGACGCCACAGGCGGATGGTGTAGCTCCCCGTCGCCTCTCCGCCAACGTCGTAGACCACGGTGTACGGGCCGTCGGCGGGCAGGAGGACTCGCTCCAGGGATACGCTGCCCATCCCCATGGTGCTCGCCACCTTCTCTCCATCCGGGCCGAGGAGGGTTAGCCACATCTGTGCCCTCTTCATGTCCTCGGAAGAGATAGAGACGCCAATTTCCTCCTCTGCCTGCCCCGCGAAGGTGTACCGGTCCTGCTCTGTGGGCGGGGCGATTTCCCCCGTTTTCTCTCCCCCAACATCCAACGGCTCCGGCTCGGTGGCGGGAATGGCATAGGAGCGCAGAGTGTACGCGCCCGCCGCCTCGCCCGATGCGCTGAACTGCAACGTGTAGGTCCCTTCGGCGG
>JANLFX010000128.1:0-7229 GCA_024653325.1 Anaerolineae bacterium | reverse complement strand
CGGGCAGGGTCACGTTCTCCAGGGAGACACCACGGAACCCCTGGCTGCCCGCTACCTTTTCCCCATCGGGACCGAGCAGGGTCAGCCACATCTGAACGTTGCCCAGCTCTTCGGAACCGACGAAGAAGCTGACCCGCAGCCCGCCCTGTCCCGCGAAGGTGTAGAGGTCTTTCTCCGTGGGCGCGATGCGCCCCTGCACCTCCTCGCCCAAGACTAACGGCGTCGCCTCTGCCTCGGCGACGGCGTAGGAGCGCAGAATGTACGCGCCCGCCGCCTCGCCCGCCACGTCGAACTGCAGGGTGTAGGTCCCTTCGGCAGGCAGGGTCACGTTCTCCAGGGAGACACCACGGAACCCCTGGCTGCCCGCTACCTTCTCCCCATCAGGACCGAACAAGGTCAGCCACATCTGAACACGACCCAGCTCTTCGGAACTGACGAAGAAACTGACCCGCAGCCCGGCCTGCCCCGCGAAGGTGTAGAGGTTTTTCTCCGTGGGCGCGATGCGGCCCTCCACCTCCTCGCCCATGACCAGCGGGGTCGCCTTCGCCTTGACGACCGCGTAGGAACGCAGGGTGTAAGTGCCTGTCGCCTCGCCTGCCACGTCGAACTGCAACGTGTAGGTGCCATCGGTGGGCAGGGCCACGTTCTCCAGGGAGATGCCACGAAACCCCGATTTGCTCGCCACTTTCCCCCCATCAGGACCGAGCAGGGTCAGCCACATCTGGACGTTGCCCAGCTCCTCGGAACCGACGAAGAAGCTGACCAGCAGGCCGGTCTGCCCCTCGAAGGTGAAGGCATCCACTTCATCAGGAGCGGAGATTTCCGCGGCTATCTCCTGACCGAAGACCAGCGGTTCCGGTGCACCCTGGGCCAGCGCAATGTAGGAACTCGTGCCCGCCAGCAGGGCCATAAGAAAGAGCATGGCTACAACGCGCGTTTTCATCACGATACCTCCTCGCCTCTCAGTGTATGACACCCTTCAGCCAGTTGACGACCTCATTGGCCGAGGGGGAACCGCCAGACAGATACTTTTCGCTGGCGCCGATGGGGAAGGATTCCGTGTGCTCGCATGCCCGTGGCGCGGAACCATAGAACGTCTTCTCTGCCACCACTTGCGCCGTGCGTGTGTCGCGCACTTTGACACTCCACCACTGTTGCTGACGCACGACATAGCCCGTCGGACAACAATATGGCCCACAGCGTTCCACCACCGAAGTTCCTTCTTCCAGGCACACGACGTAACGGAAATGAGCTGGCTTGACGGCCTTCAGGTCGTCGGGCAGGGTGAATTCCCAGCCGCCGAACAGGGCCTTGCCCGGCTCGTCTTTCGACAGACCAACGGCTATGGACGGCAGGTTTAGAAACCTGCCCTGTTTACTCTGCGCCCTCTGCGGTGAGACAAACTTGTTAGTCCGAGCAAAGCCCCGCCAGGTGGAGATAGACTCAACCTCTCCCGATTCGCCGTTCGCTTATTTGTCTGGCGCGCATTGTAAGATACGGTTCTGTCTGGTATCGGCCAGCCATAAACTCTCTCCATCCCAGTAAAGATCCACATCATAAGGGAACGGACCTGCCCCGCATTGGCTCAGGCTGAATGAACTGACCTTGTTGAAATCGCTGTCCAGGCGGTTCACGTTGCCGTGCACATCCGCGACCCATAGCTCCCCCGTCACCCAGGCCAGACCAATGGGCCAGCCAAGCACGGTCACTGCCAGCCGGCGCAGCCGCTGACCGGTACGGTCATACCGGGCCAGGTTGCCGCTCACATCAGTTATCCACAGCGACTCGCCGTCCCAGGCAAGGCCGCGAATATCACTCATGTCCACCTCGAACCTGGCCAGCTCCTGCCCGCTAGTCGGGTCCACCCGGTAGACCGTCTTGCCTGCCGCGCACCACAGCGACTCGCCATCCCAGGCCACGTTGTTACAGGTGATGGAAAGATCCGTCTCGGCGACTATGTTCCCTTCCAGGTCCAATCGGTAGAACTGTCTGCCACGGGAGGCAGTGATTCCCAGGCCGTCCGCCATCCGCACGATGCCGGAAGGGCCGGCCGCCGGGGCCGGGAAGGAACGAAGGTTCACCCACTCCTGCTTTATTGTGCCGGTCGGGGTCGCTGTAGGCACTGCAGCCGAGGCCGTGGTCGGAGCGCATTGCATAATACGGTTTTGTCCGGTATCGGCCAGCCACAGGCTCTCTCCGTCCCAGTAAAGATCCACATCATAAGGGAACGGACCTGCCCCGCATTGGCTCAGGCTGAATGAGCTGACCTTGTTGAAATCGCTGTCCAGGCGGTTCACGTTGCCGTGCACATCCGCGACCCATAGCTCCCCCGTCACCCAGGCCAGACCAATGGGCCAGCCAAGCACGGTCACTGCCAGCCGGCGCAGCCGCTGACCGGTACGGTCATACCGGGCCAGGTTGCCGCTCACATCAGTTATCCACAGCGACTCGCCGTCCCAGGCAAGGCCGCGAATATCACTCATGTCCACCTCGAACCTGGCCAGCTCCTGCCCGCTAGTCGGGTCCACCCGGTAGACCGTCTTGCCTGCCGCGCACCACAGCGACTCGCCATCCCAGGCCACGTTGTTACAGGTGATGGAAAGATCCGTCTCGGCGACTATGTTCCCTTCCAGGTCCAATCGGTAGAACTGTCTGCCACGGGAGGCAGTGATTCCCAGGCCGTCCGCCATCCGCACGATGCCGGAAGGGCCGGCCGCCGGGGCCGGGAAAGACCGCAAACTCACCCATACCCGTTTTTCTTTGCCGGCAGGGGTCGCTATCGGGGGTGGGGTGATCCTGGCCAAAGGGGTAGCGGTTATGCGCGCGAATGTAGCTGCCGGTGTCACCCAGCCTGTCGGCTTCCCCGTCCAGGTGACAGTCGCCGTGTTCGTCGGCCTCACCTGAAGCAGATATGGCAGGCGATTCAGGGCCAAGGCCAGACCACAGATAATCACCGCCAACACCAACACCATAACGCCGATCCCTCCACCCAACACCATCATCCGTGCGTTCCGCGGCTGGCGCATCCGGCGCGCCGGGGCAGCAGGCATAGGCGAGACCATCTCCTGGGCCGCCGTTGGTGCCGCCGCAGTTGCCGACCGCACTGCCAGGTCCAATGCCTCCACCATCTCCTGCACCGTCTGGAAGCGGTCCTCCGGCTTCTTGGCCAGGGCCTTGAGAATCACCCGCTCCACCTCCGCCGGCAGGTCAGGCACAAAGCGGCGCGGCAAGGGCAACGGTTCGGTGATGTGCTTCAGTACCACCGCCATCGGCGTCTCTGCCTGGTACGGCACCTGCCCGGTCACCATCTCGTACAACATCACCCCCAGTGAGTAGATGTCTGAACGATGGTCTATCTTCAGTCCCTGCCCCTGTTCGGGGGACATGTAGGCCGGCGTGCCCACCCCTACCCCCGTGGCCGTGAGCTGGTCGGAGCTCTCCATGATGCGCGCCAGACCGAAGTCGGTCAGATAAGCGTCGCCCTGGGAGTCTATCAGCACGTTGGAGGGCTTCACGTCGCGGTGGATCACCCCCAGCCGGTGGGCGTAGTCCAGGGCTGCGCCCACCTGAGCGATGATACGACTGATCTCGGTCAGGTCCAACCGCCCGGCGGCCAGGCGGTCCTTAAGCGTCCCAGCCTCCACATAGCGCATCACCAGGTAAGTGAGACCTTCTTGCTCGCCATAGTCGTAGACGGGCAGGATATGCTTGTGCTCTAACCTGGCCACTACCCTGGCTTCGCGCTGGAAACGTTTGAGGAAAGCGGGGTCACGGGAGAGGACGGCGGGCAGCACCTTGACGGCCACATAGCGGTCCATCGAGGGCTGGTAGGCTTTATAGACCGTGGCCATCCCGCCGATGCCGATTTGCTCGACGATGCGGTATGATCCCAGAGTTTGCCCGACTAAATCTGCCATGAGTCCACCTCGTTATATCGCTCTACATTCCTACCGGATAGCACTGCCAAGCGTAGAGCACTTTTCTGACCCCAGAGTCACACAGGACATTCTGTGAAAATCTGCGTGCTTCTGTGGCACAATTGAATCGTCCACGATCAGGGGGTACTACCTTTGCCCGGAAATAAACGCAGGTGAAATCTACCCTTGCGAGGGTCTTAAACCTTCGCAAGGATAAGGTGCTGACGGTTCCATCATACCTCAAACTGAGCGCGCTGTCAAGGTTGACTTTCATTGGCAAGGTGGTAAAATAGTGAGGTGCGACGCACTTCGGAAGTGCGTCGCACCCGCAAGCCGACGGCCCCATGAGTCACGAGGAGGGGGAAAATGCCCGAAAAAAAGAAGCTGGTATTGATTGACGGCCATGCCCTGGCCTACCGCGCCTTTCACGCTCTGCCACCCACCTTGAGCACGAAAAGCGGTGAATTGACCAACGCCACCTACGGTTTCACCTCCATGCTGCTCAACGTGTTGCGGGATGAAAAGCCAGACTACGTCATCGTGGCCTTCGATGTGGGACGCACTTTTCGCCACGATGAATACCCCGAATACAAAGCCCAGCGACGGAAGATGCCCGACGAACTGCACTACCAACTAGAACGCATCCGCGAAATCGTCAAGGCGCTCAACATCCCCATCGTCGAAGTGCCAGGCTACGAGGCCGACGACGTATTGGGCACTCTCTGCCGCCAGGCTGCGGCGCAGGGTCTGGAGACATTGATCGTCACCGGCGATACCGACACTTTTCAGCTTATTGATCAACACACCCGCGTGCTCACCTCCCGCCGCCAGTTCTCCGACACGGTGATCTACGACGAACAGGGCATCAAAGAACGATACGGCCTCACCCCCGCGCAGCTCGTGGACTACAAAGCCATCGTCGGTGACGTGAGCGACAATATCCCCGGCGTGCGCGGCGTGGGCGAGAAAACGGCCTCCGCTTTGTTGCAGAAATACGGCAGCATCGAGAACATCTACCAGCACCTGGATGAGGTGCAGCCAGCGCGGTTCCGCGCGGCCCTGGCCGAAGCCCGCGAAGCGGCACTTATGAGCAAGCATCTGGCCACCATCGTCACCGACGTGCCCATCTCCCTCGACCTGGAGGCCAGTCGCTTTGGCGCTTTTGACCGAGAGCGGCTGAAGGAGATCTTCCGCGAGCTGGAATTTCGCTCCCTGATGGATCGCTTGCCCGGTGGCGAAGTGAGCGGCCCGCCACAACAACTCTCCCTCTTTGGTGAAGAGGTTGCTGCCCCTCCCGAACGTACTGCCCCCACTGCACACCAGGTCGTGGACACCATACCCGCCCTGGAGGCGCTGGTGGAGCGACTACGCCGGGCGCGGGCGGTGACTTTCGATTTGGAGACCACCAGCGCCGATGCCATGAAGGCCGAACTGGTGGGCATTGCCTTGACAGATGCACCTGGCCAGGGTTTCTACATCCCCGTGGGCCACGGGCAACCAGCCGGCAACCAGCTTCCCCTCGATACAGTGCTCAACAAGCTCCAGCCCATCCTCACCGCCCCAGGCCTCGCTAGATACGCCCACAACGGAAAATACGATGTCACCGTTCTGGCCCGCCACGGCCTGCCTATCCCCAATCTGGCCTTCGACACTATGATCGCCGAGTGGTTGATTGACCCGGCCAGCCGCAATCTGGGTGTGAAACGGGTGGCCCCCTATGCCGTCGCCGACGTGGACATGACCCACCGCCTGGTGAGCGTGCTGGAGCCAGAGCTACAGGCCCGCGCCCTGTGGAAGCTCTTCACCGAAATCGAGATGCCGCTGGTCAGCGTGTTGGCGGCGATGGAGATGCGCGGAGTCAAACTGGACGTGGCATATCTGCACGAGATGTCCGTGGATCTCCAGCAGCGATTGGCCGCGTTGGAGCAAGAGATTCAGGAGATGGTGGGTTACAGGTTCAACATCGGCTCCACCCAGCAACTCAGCCAGGCTCTGTTCCACACCCTGGGCCTTCCGGCAACGGGCGTAACCAAGACGAAATCCGGCCATTATTCCACCGCGGCCAACGTTCTGGAGAATCTGCGGGGCAAGCATCCGGTCATTGACCTCCTCCTGGAACACCGCCAGCTTTCCAAACTGCTTTCCACCTACGTGGAGGCCCTGCCCGCGCTGGTAAACCCGCGCACCGGACGGGTGCACACTTCCTACAACCAGACGGGCACGGTGACCGGGCGGCTCTCTTCCAGCGAACCGAATCTGCAGAACATCCCCATCCGCACGGAAGTGGGGCGTGAGGTGCGGCGGGCTTTCGTCGCCGATGAGGGGCACGTGCTCCTGGCCGCGGACTACTCCCAGGTGGAGCTGCGCATCCTGGCTCATATCTCCCAGGACCCGGCCATGCTGGAAGCTTTCCATCGCGGTGAAGACATCCACGCCACCACTGCCGCCGCTCTTTACGACGTGCCCATCTCCCAAGTCACCCCGGAGATGCGTCGCGTGGCCAAAACCACGAACTTCGCCATTTCCTATGGGGTCACCGGCTACGGGCTCTCCCAGCAAACTGAGCTTACTCCCGAGGAGGGGAACAAATTCATCACCGCTTACTTCGCCCGCTTCCCCAAAGTCAAGGCCTATCTGGACGAGACCCGCCGCCGGGCTGCCGAGCAGGGATATGTGGAGACCCTGTTAGGCCGTCGCCGCTACTTCCCTGAACTGCAAAGCAAGGATAAAGTCCATGCCGGGGCACGGGCTGCTGCCGAACGCATGGCTATCAACACCCCCATCCAGGGTACAGCGGCGGACATTATCAAAATCGCCATGGTGCGTCTGCATCGGGCGTTGCACGAGCGCGGCCTGCAAGCCGGGATGATCCTCCAGGTCCACGACGAATTGGTGCTGGAAGTGCCGGAGGACGAGGTGAAAACAGTCGCGCCCCTGGTGCGGCAGATCATGGAAGGAGCCTACCAGCTCGACGCGCCGCTCAAAGTGGACATGGCCCTCGGCAAGAACTGGCTGGAGATGGAGGACGTCCGCACGTGAAACGTGATGCATAAGCGTGCTCTCGCCAACGCCTCTTCTAAGCCGAAGAGGCGTTTTTACTCTTGCCATTCTTGTGGTATACTATATCCAAACTTAGGGATGGTTCAATTTTGAGCCGGAATAGGTTTACACTTTCAGTCACCTTGAAAAATCCGCTTGCGTACCGGTTTACCGTGCCCGCTGCGGGGTCTCAAGCGGGGGTGCAGGGGGCGGGCTGCCCCCTGCCGGGGGGCACGGGGGGGGTGTCCCCCCGCACCTCACCCACCCCCAATT
>JANLFX010000127.1 GCA_024653325.1 Anaerolineae bacterium | reverse complement strand
GAGGGTGAGGGAAGGGTTAGGAGAGGTCAAAAAGCCCGAATTTAACATTGTCGAGGTAAGTATATCGGAGCACCGCCGACGCCGAATCCTTATACCCCAGTACCCCTCACTCCAACTCCTACACCGAGTCCTACATCAACCCCTACTTCCACACCTACACCCACTTCGACTCCTACGCCGACACCTGGGGGGCCAACTCCACCGCCATCCGGCTGGGAAATCCTGGTCAACACCGACTTTGAAGGGGCATTTCCAAGCCCGTGGACAGTCTTTGATAACGACGGCGCGACGAATGGCGAGTATTACTGGGGGAAGCGGGATTGCCGCGCGTATGTCGGTGACTCCGGTCAGGTGCAGAGTCTTGGTAACAGTGGCTGGGCGGTAGGCGCAGGTGCCAATGGTGCCGGGTTGTCCTGTGGCAGCAACTACCCGAACAATGCCGATTCCTGGATGGAATACGGTCCGTTCAGCCTTGAGGGAGCAACGGCTGCTGATCTCAGATTCAAACTATGGCTGAACTCTGAGTCGGATTACGATTACGTCTGTCGCGCGGCTTCCATTCGCTCGCGGCAGGCTCCGGCGGCGAAGCAATCTCATTTCGCTGTTTGGAGATTGCTTCGAGCGCTTCGCGCCCTCGCAATGACAAATGTGACATTGTCGAAGTAATAGGACTGCGGTTCGATTTCTGCATACAGAAAGCTCCCACCAACCTTAGCAGGCGGGAGCTTTTTAGTTCGCAGCGGGCTATCCCCACCCCTGTGATTTGACAGTGAGCCGTGCAGGACTCGAACCTGCAACCAAGTGATTAAGAGTCACCTGCTCTGCCGAATTGAGCTAACGGCCCAGATGCGATAATGAACCGCATGCGTTGGATAATATACCCCAAAGTGCAGAATCTGTCAAATCCCTACTTGCCCGGGCGATATGGCGGCTTTGGCAAGCTGCTCTACTCGGCGGTTCGGGTAGCCGATCCTGCCCACATTAATGAAACGCACCCAATATTAGATGCGCTGTACCCGTGAGGCATGTCGCATCTCACCGGCTATTGCCACAAGCAAAGAGCAGCCAAGTCCGATAAACAGAGCACCTATATCAAAAGGCTGCGCGATTTTCCAAATCAAAGATGAGAGCGCTCCGGCTAGCAAGCTGCACAGGGCCGTGTCTTTCCTCAACTTCCTCCCTATCAGAGCTGCCAAGGTGGGGATCAAAACCCCCGCCGTCCACATGCTCAACGTGAACAGCAAAGCCGGCACAATCATCTGAAACCACAGCGCCAGAATCAAGCTCAGTAGACCCAGTACGATCACAAATAGCCGGGAAAGTACCAGCAACTGCCCTTCGCTCGTTGCCGGCCCGAAATGCCTGCATACATCGTAAGCCAAGCTTGAGGCCCCCGACTGCAAAAAAGAGTTCACCGTGCTCATGATCGCTGCCAGCAGACCCACGAAGAAAAAGCCCCTGCTCGCAATAGGCAAGACCGTCCCCAGCATTATGAGGGACACATCGGGGTCCACCAGGTTCGGAAACAATTGCCGGGCGGCAAACCCGCACAAGACAACAATTGAGTCTATAGCCATCCAAATCGCCACAGAGTACAACACCGATTTTCTGGAACTAACTTCCGATTCAGCGGCGAAAAATCTCTGATACAGCGGTGCCGAGGTCACCGGCAAAAAGAAAAGCAAAATGAAAAATACGGCTATTTCTTGAGCCGAGATGGACGAGAGTGGATCAAAATATTCTGCTGGAAGACCTGAGGTCAGGTCCAAGCGCAGGTTGAAAATGAACAACGCCACCAGGCCGAGGGTGAAAAGCATCAGGACAAATTGCACAATGTCCGTCATCACATCCGCTTTCATCCCACCAAGAAAAATGGGCACGACGAGCACGAGCGTCATTATGAACATTGCCATTGCCACTGGCATTGAGGTAAACATGGCCAGAATCTTTCCAGCAGCTATTATCTCTTCTGGGATAAGACACAGGGTGGTCAGTAACACTGAACTGGCTATGGTGAACTCTTTACCATAGAAATTCCCCAGGAAGTCAGGCAGTGTATACCCTCCCGAATCGGCTATCCTTTTGAGCAAGAAAAGGATTGCTATGTTCCCCAGATAGAAGGGCACCATAAACCAGATAACCCCCAACCCCACCTGATATGTCAGGCTCACTCCTCCCAGGATAGCCGAGGCCCCATAGAATGTAGATACTATGGTTGCCACCATGGTCCTGGTGTCCAGCTTGTCGCCGAGGATGAACCTTTGCAGGGATGTTGTTTTAGCGCTTATCCCAATCGTTATGGTCATAGCAATGTAGAGTATGAGTATTCCTTCCATAATTTAATACCCCTTAATTGTAAATTCCACGCATGAGAGGTTTTATGTAATCATCACCTTTGAGCAACATCGTGCCCACCACCAGACGACAGGTCCGCCCATCGTCAATTTGCTCCAGCTTTCCATAGACCTCTACCTCATCGCCCGTTTCAGCTACCTCACAGAATAGCCCCTCGTAGGACACAATCTCCGTGATCTCGACCTCGCCAATGAGGTCTTCGACGCTTCGCTCAAGGATCGTTACGTTCGCGATGTGATAGACGGCGGGTAAGAACATGGACTCGCTGGCATCTATCACAGTGGCTGCAATACGCATCGCTCCTCGCCCGCGATAGATGTGATCTCCATACTGTTCCCGAATCTCCTCATCCCGGCGGGTGGGATGCAGGGAGAAAAACCGCTGTCCAAAATAGCCGTAACGCCACCGACGGTCAGCCAGATCACGGGCCTGAGCGTAGGTCAAGGGAAATCGCGCCGCAATGTTCTGAGACCAGGCATGACGCTCCTCCTCATTCTCCGGCCTGAAGCGTTTGCTGCGCCGTTCCCGTATCATCGTTTTGATTCGCAGGGAGTTCTCCAACCCATAGATGGTGAGATCAATGTCTGAAAACCGGGCGTCGTGGATGCCCAACAGGATGGACCCGGTGATCCCCATATTTTCCACGCTGATGCCAGTCTGGGCCACAATCTCGGTCACCAGGTCGCAAACCTCTTCTTCTAACGGGTCATGCGGATGGGCGAGTATCTCGGCTAACCTGTCCTCAGGGCAGTAGTACTTCCTCACGTATTGGTGAGGCACCATCGAAAATCTTATCCCTCTGACCGGACAGTAATGTACATAATGGGGATAGTTCTGCTCCAGGAATTCAACAGTGGCCGCAACCTCTCGAACGTGGTAATAGTTCATCTCGCGGCGGTAGAAAGTCTCGCCGTTCTTCCATTTCCCGACCAGAGATGGCGAATACTTCAGATAAGCCGTATATTTGTCCAGAGGATGCAGGTAATCGGTCACACAGAAAAGCAGCCCTTCCGTGGTTTGGATGAAGTCCCTGTCTTTCGGTTTACGCATCCGCTTCACATTCCTCGCCTCGGGCGACAAGATAATCGCCACGCTGCCCACCCACGACCAGGCGATGATAGACCATGTCATCGCTCTGAGATGTGACTCGCTCCAGGATTCCCTGGGCAACGATTTCTTCCCCTGCGCGGGCCTGCTCACAAAATCGCCCCCGGTAAGAGACGACCTCGCGCAGGTCAGCCACCCATTCGCCCACCAGGAATCGCACTCTTTCCAACCCATAACGACAGGGGGTAAAAATGGTCTCGCTGTCATCCGTGACCAGGGCCCGAATACGGGCAGGCCCCAGGGGAGTGTACCGCCGATCGCCGTACTTTTCTCCCGTCTCTGTCACGTCCTTGACGAAGCGGATGAAATATCCGCGCCCCTGATAGCGCCCCTCGTTGACCTTACGCCTTTGGAGGTGAATGAAATCCGCCAGAGGCACGCCGGTATCCATAGCATGGGCGGCGTGGAGAGCTCGTAGCTCCTGCTCATTCAAAGGCGTCACTTCACCGGACGGTTCGCTCAGCAAGAGACGGAGGGCGCGGTGCACTCTGCGCCCCGCTTCCACGCCGTAAACCACCATGTCCAGGTCCGAGGCAGAAGTATGCAGGCCTAAAAGGATGGACCCGGAGAGGCCCAGGCACGGGAAAGGCACTTCCGCAGCCCGATGTAAAAGTTCGGCGAAGCGCAAAGCCGCTTCTTCCGCCTGGTCACCGCCTCCCGATTGGCTGAGTTCGGCCAGTTTATGGCGCGGATCGTAGACGCGCCGGATGTAAGAGTGGGGCACGCCCTGGAGTTGCCTGCCGAATACACGATCAAAAAACAGGTAGCGGGGAAAGCGCGTCTCCAGCATGCGGATTGGTTCGTCAAAGTGGTAGACCCGCCGATAGCTCACGCCATCCCGCAGGCGTTCGCCTTGTGGGGCCGGGACATAGCGCAAGTAGGCTATCACCGTTTCGGGAGGGTGTATCAGGCCTTTGACGGTAAAAATCAAGCCCTCATGGGTTTCCAGGGCAAATCCCTCGCGGATATCCTGGGAGATCATCGGATGGATAGGCATATCGCTGCTTACGGCGCCAATACGTCTCGCAGGCGCTCCAGCATCCAATCAATCTCGTCTTTGGTGATGACCAACGGAGGTGCCAGGCGGATAACGGTTTTGTGCGTTTCTTTGGACAGGACCCCTTTTTCCATCAGCGCCTCACAGAAACGGCGTGCCCCACCCGCCTCTGCCTTTAACACGATTCCCACCCACAGGCCCTTGCCCCGATAATGGTCCACATGAGGGCTCTTTATCTTCCTTAGCTCGGCCATGAGATAATCGCCCAGTTGCGCAGCCCGTTCGCACAGTTGCTCCTCCACGATGACCCGCACCGCCTCGCGGGCTACCGCACAAGCCAACGGATTACCACCGTAGGTGGAACCGTGGTCTCCGGGCTTGAACACGTCCAGCACCTCCCGGCTGGCCAGCACAGCCGACACCGGATACATCCCGCCCGAAAGAGCCTTGCCCAGAATCACCACATCGGGTCGTACTCCCTCGTGTTCACAGGCCAACATTTTGCCCGTGCGCCCCAGGCCACTTTGAATTTCGTCGGCGATGAAGAGCACGTTGTGCGCAGTACAGATTTCTCGCGCCTGCCGCAGGTATCCCTCCGGCGGGACGACGACCCCCCCTTCCCCCTGAACAGGCTCCACCAGAAAAGCCACCGTGTTAGGCGTGATAGCGGCCGCCAATGCCCTGGCATCACCGTAAGGGATACGCTTGAAGCCCGGCATCAGCGGACCAAAGCCGCTCCGGTATTGTTCCACCGACGAGAAAGTGATAATAGTGATTGTCCGCCCGTGGAAATTGCCGTCACAGACGATGATCTCCGCCCGGTCGTTTTCCACGCCCTTGACCGTGTATCCCCATTTGCGCGCCGCTTTGATCGCTGACTCCACCGCTTCCCCCCCAGAATTCATGGGGAGCATCATCTCGTAGCCCAGGAGCTCACACAGTTCTTTCTCCAGGAGCGGAAGCTGATCATTGCGGAAGGCGCGGGAGGTAAGGGTCAGCCGGCAGGCCTGTTCGACCATGACCTTCACCAGGCGGGGATGGCAGTGCCCCTGGTTGACAGCGGAGTAAGCGGCCAGGCAATCCAGGTACTTTTTCCCTTCCACGTCCCAAACCCACACCCCTTCCCCACGGGTAAGTACCACGTCCAGGGGACAGTAGTTGTGGGCCCCGTATTGCTCCTCAATGGCAATGTAATCTTGAGCCCTCACCCCAGCACCTCCTTTTGCTCCGTAAAGGAGATGCCCAGTTGCTCCAGTTCCTGCAACACCGGCTCGTAAATCTCCGGGACGACCGGGGTCTGCACGCCGGTTAAACTGATGGCTCCCTCCAGGATCAGGCGGGTGCCAATGGCTGCCGGCAGGCCCACCGTGCGGGACATTGAGGTGTCGCCGTATGGGATCCCAAAGTCTATCATTGTGGACGTTATTCTCTCCCGGTGATCCGGATATTCGGCGATGAACTCGTGCTGCAAAATTAACATGTCGCGTTCACCCGGCGCGTACTGCATCTTTTCCAGCATACGAGCGGTGAGGATGTCTATCGGTGCGCCTTTTTGCAGCGGCAATGGATCATTGCTTAGCAAACCCAACCATTCCAGGTTGCTCATGACTGACGAATCGGGAGCAATTCGCAGATAAGCTGCCAGGTCCTGCCGGAGATTGCCCTGGCTGTTGATCAGTTTGGCCAGGAACTGGGCAAAGGTCATGCCAGCGATGTCATCGCGCTCTTCCTCGTCCAGCAAGCCTAGTTCAACTATTTTTTTCAGGGTAGCGCACCAGCCAACGTTGCGCAAAGTGCCCCGGAACATGGTTCGCGCCGAGGTAATGCCATAGATTTCCATGTATGGCAGGCTATCGCGGTTGGGATAGCCCTCGAAGTCAATTACTCTACCCTCAACCTCAACAGGCACGGTCCAATAGTGAGCGAACAGCTCCTCGCCTGGGATGTTGATCACCTGGCCATCCCGCAAAAAGCGAGCCGGGTTCTTGCCTGCCAGGAGCACGCCCTTCGGACTCCAGGAGAACTTGTAGCCGAAGGGATTGTTATTGGCTTCCGGGGCCGGTAGGCCGCCACAGTAGGATGAAAAAGCCGTTACCTGGCCGCCATTCGCCTGCACATGATGGATGACTCTCATAGCCGTCATGTGGTCAATGCCGGGGTCTACGCCAATCTCGTTCAGCAGGATGACGCCCGCTTTCTTCGCCGCGCCATCCAGGGCGCGCATCTCATCCTTGACGTAGGATGTGGTCACCATATGTTTTCCGTGTTTCACACACAACCTGGCGACCTTGGGGTGATAAGTGTAGGGCAGGAGACTGATGGCCAGGTCCGTCTGACGGATCAGCGCTTCCAGTGCTGCTTCGTCTTCCACGTCCAATTGGTGGGCTGTCCCTCGCGGATGGCTACCCACCAGCTTTTCAGCCTTGCTGAGCGTGCGGGTGGCCACCGTCACGTGAAAATCCGGTTGGTCCATGAGATACCTGACCAGCGGTCCAGCCACCAGACCTGCACCAAGTACAAGTATGTTCTTCATTGAACCCTCCTCATCTTCGAAAATCGGCAAATCAGCAAATCAACAAATCGGCAAATCAGCAAATCAACAAATCGGCAAATCGGCAAACGCTGACTCGCTATAAAAACTTCTCCAGATACCGGTAATTTGGAGTCAATTCACCACGATAAGCAATGACTGCCCGTTTGATCTCAGGCGGCAGGTCGAGTTGGTCAAAAGGCACGGAATAGTCGGCCTTGGCGATAGCCGGAATGTAATCGAGAAGCACCCGGCTGAAATCGGCAGACGCCTCACGGGGCAACTCGCTGGGCAGGATGTCTACCGCCAGGACGACGGGACCACGGCCCTTGTAGCCAGGTATAGTCTGATCGGTGAATGGATCGTAAACGAAAACCGGCTCATCGGGTTCCGTGCAGTGCAGTGTACACTCGATGGCCCCCTCAATATCGCAACTCACATCGCCGATCACCCGCAGGCGCGGCTGTTCCTCGCCCCCGTATAAACGTTTGAGATACGCTTTGGTTATCAGGCGAGGGTACCTCTTTTCCCAGTAAATGCAGTTCATAAGCACGGTCAGATACGGCACGTATTTCTCGAACTGGGAACGGTATTTCTCAGGATGGTTGTAATAATCCTGGAGCACGAAGTGATGCGTCGCAGAAATGGGCTCCACCGTGTGTTCCTCTTTGAAGACCACTTTGTAAACGCAGTTTCTGGAATGGTCTCCTCTTTCACTTACCGCTGCAACCTCAGCCGGCTCAATCTCACAAATGGGCAGCAAGTCGAGGATTTCCTGTACCCCCCGCGAGACGTTGCCATACCCGGCGATGCCGACGATCAGCGGGGTAACAGATTCCGGCAGGCCCTCCGCCAGGATTTTCTCGCCCGCCCGGGCCACCGCTGCCTGGGCCTCGGTCAGGGTTGCGTACTGATAAGTCTGGCGAATTGCGGTGAACGGGTTAGGGATACCCTCCCAAACCAGTCTCTGGCCCAGCGCCCATAGACTGTCAATCATCCCGGCCAGGCCGGCGTGCCTGCCGAAAAAGATCAGCCGCCGGCCGTGCTCATCGGTCACCTTTTCGTAGTCAATCAGCGTACAACCCAACTCCAGCATTCGCCGGAGCATGGGCATGTTGTACGGCTGGCCTTTGATAGTGTGCGAGAAGAACACGTAAATCTTCCCTGGCTCAAAAAAATCCTGAGGTATCTCTTTCACCGCGAAAATCACCGGACAGGGAGAAAGGTCCTCGTGCATTTCTACCCCGGCGCGCGCATATTCCTCCGCTGTAAACACGCGAATCGGTGAAGGCTGCAGCCAGACCTCTATGCCGTGTTCTTCCCTGAGTTTTCGGGCATGTTCCGGGATCACAGGAACCCGCCGTTCCCAGCGGCTTTTGTCCTCGCGGCGGATGCCGATGCGAATGCTCATAGGTCACCTCCCAATGTGGTATGCTGTAACCAACGACAAAACGAACGCGTATACGGCTACCGGGGGATTGCCATTCTACGCGCTCGGTGGATGCCTTAAGGGCTTTGCAACCCGTCAATTAGATTCTGACTTCCACGTCTGCCAGCATCTCCCTCGATGCGATATTGTGCTGGATGGCGATCGTGCTCAACTTCTATCCACCGCCCATGAGCGGTATCAACTTGACCACATCCCCGCTCTGGGGGACGTAGTCCTTCATCACCTGGCGACCTTCGATCAGCACAATGGCTACCAAAGCGGGCGGAATGCCGACCTCGGTCAAGAGTTCGAACACGGTGCGGCCCCGGTCAGGCACATTCACCCGTTCCTGATCGCTGACATACTTCTTCAGCAGACCCACGGGGATCAGCACGATAGATGAATCGCCAGACATCATTCTCCAAATGTTAACCTAGCGTTTGCACGAAACTGGAGATGGCTGGACAAGGCTGGACTTTCAGGTTACACTTAAGGATGGTGCCTGTCATCCCGTTCCCTGAAAGGAGCCTTGTCCGTGACTACTTTTACCATGTTTTGCGAGATTGCGGAGGAAGAGGAGCGTGTCATACCTGCTCTCTTGATCCCGCTAGAAACGTATGCCCAAGAGATTGGGTTCTTTGACCATCTGGAGCATCTGCAACTGGACATGAAGGAGGTCAAACACACTGTTCGCGACAAAGCGGTAACCCAGATTCTGAACATCGCCATCGGCAGTGCCTACAACAAGGATATCGACACCGAGCTACGGCCCGAGCGGCAGGCGGCCAACACGGTGGGCCAAGAACAATTCCCAGATCAGAGCGGCATCAACCGCTTCTTGCGACGCTTCACGCCTCTGCAGATAGAGGACCTGGCTCTCATTCATGGCCTGACCTTGCGGCAGTATGGTGAAGCTCGCCAAGCAGAGGTGTTGATCGTCGACCTGGATGGCTTTGGCCTGCTGGCCAAGCGGAAACGAGGCCTCGATTTCCGCGAGTTTGACTTTGTTTTTCGAGGGCGAGGGCACGTCTTCGCCCGCCAAGGGTACTTTGCCCATTACCCCGGCAAAGAAGGGTATCACGTCTTTGCGGCCTACACCGGTCAATACGGGGAAGTCATCGCCCATCTCCTCGACCCGGGCAATGTCTCTCCCCGGAGCCGGTTCTACGATTTGTACTACCAGATTCTGGAGAATCTGGACCATCCTGAGGTCAGGCTCCTCTTCCGCTTTGATGGGGGCATCACCTCGGGAGAGATCATCGAGTTCCTCATCGATGAGGGACACCTGGTTATCAGCAAGGGGAACAACAGCCGCACCTCTCGCCGTCTGGCTCGGCGGGCCAACAACGATGCCTGGGAGTGGGTCTCCCCCAATCAACAAGCCAATGACCTGGGCTGGATCAAGATCCCCCACTGTCGCCATCGCGTGCGGGTCATCCTGCTGCGCACCTTCCGTGGTGGCAAAGTGGAGTACAGCCACCTGATCCTCAACATCCCGGCTGAGGTGTTGAGTGTGAAAGAAGCCGTGGATCTGTACAACGCTCGCCAGACGATGGAGAGCATGATCAAGGAGAGCCGTCGGGTGCTGTGGATAGGCCACCATCTCCGTAAACTTAAGCTGGCGAGCGACACTTGTCTCGCTGGCCCATCA
>JANLFX010000126.1 GCA_024653325.1 Anaerolineae bacterium | reverse complement strand
ATGTCGCGTGTCGCTGCCATCCGGCAGTAGACCAAATTAGCGGAAACTATAGTTACGATGCTAATTGAAAAATACGACCTGGAGGTCTCTACTCCACCTTGCGAGCCGGGGGCTGAGCGTTTCAGCGCCGTCGCCCGCTTGACGACCGACATCCGTGAGGTACTGCCCTACCTGAACGCAACCCTGCGCGGGGCGATTTACGACGCCAACGTGCCGGCGCTGAGGTGGACGAAGGGAGGTCACTACGTTGCTTTTCAACCTTACCAGATTGCCGTCAGCAATGTCGAAGATCGCCAGGCGGCGATTCAGGAGGTAGAAGGGCTGATAAAGTTGGTCAACCGCACCTGGGAGCGGCGGGACGAGATCGAGCCCGATTATGAAACGCACCGCCGGCCCACACCCTTGGAAGTGTACAAGCTGCTGCCGCGTACCAACTGCAAGGCCTGTGGCGAGGCCACCTGTTTCGTCTTTGCCAATAAACTGGTAGCGGGCCACGTGAAACTGGAAGCCTGTACCACGCTGCAAGAACCACAATACGCCGCCCAGCTATCTCAACTGGCCGATATGTTGGCCGTGGACATGCCGGCCATCGGCCCCAAGAAGTAAACGAACACTAGACGGCGCGTATGGAAACGCGCCCTACGCAGACAGGAGAGAAGCTAATGGCCATTTGTTGGGTAAAAGCAGGCGAATGCGGGCAGGAGACGAGCATTGCAGCCCGCAAAGTAGACCAAACGCATATTGCCTTTGAGATTACCACCACCTGCGAGCACATCCAGGCGCTGGCCGACGAGCTGGACGAGGTTGACGTGGCCCACGAGATGTCCTGTCCGCTGCTCGAGACGCGGGTTTACAGGCTGGCCACGGAGCACGTCTGTCGCAACAGTTGCATCGTGCCCGCGGCCATCCTGAAAGCGATGGAAGTCGCCGCCGACATCTTCCTGCCGGGGGATTGCAGCATCGAATTTGTGGAGGGGGCGATATAGCCCTGCTCGCCGCCCGTGAGGGAGGAGCAAAGTTGTAAGCGATAGAAAGGAGCCAAGGACCATGATGCAATTCGCCGAGTTCATCCGCAAGAACTACCAGACGATCATCATCGTCACGGTGATCGTGGGCCTGTTACTGGGGCTGTGGACGACTGCCCCCGGCAAGGCAGTGCAGCGCTATTCGCAGGCGCTCACCTTCCTGATGATCCTGTTCATCAGCTTCACCCTTACCCCGCGCGAGTTCGCGCTGGTCGTGCGCCAACCCATCGCAGTTATTGCTGGCGTGCTGCTGGGTTTCGTCTATATGCCGCTCTTGTGCTGGGCGCTGGCTCGCTTGCTGGTGAGCGATCCTCAGTTGACAACCGGGATTATCCTGATAGGGGTGGTGCCCTGCGCGGGGATGGCAGCGGTGTGGACGGCGTTGCTCAAAGGAGATGTGCCATTGGTGATGAGCGTAGAAGCGCTGACAATGATGCTGGCACCATTCCTCATTCCATTTTTGGTGGTGTGGCTGGCCGGGTCGAGCGTGAGCGTGAACCCGTGGGCCCTGTTTCAGCAACTGATCGTCATGTTGCTGATCCCCCTGGCGCTGGGCATAGGGGCTCGCTGGCTGGCCGATCGTTTCTGGAACCCCAAACCTTACCTGCCGCTGATGCCGGCGCTATCGGCCCTGACCGCCGTGCTGCTGATGTTCGCCATCTGCAACGTCAACGTGCCGCTCATCCAGGCGCGCTGGTCGCTGGTGCCGGCGCTGCTGGGGGCGGTGGTGCTCATCTTCCCACTGGGCTTTCTCGTCCCACACTGGCTGGGCCGCTACGTCTTTGGCTGGCCGCAGCGCATCGCTGTGACCTACTCGTCGGGCATGAAGAACCTGCCCATCGCCGTGGGGCTGGCCATGGCCAGTTTCAAGGGTCAGTCGCTGGTGGGCCTGCCGGTGGCTCTGGCCTTCATCCTGCAGATGCTGACCGCCAGCACGTTCTATCGCTACCTCATCCGCCAGGCCGACCAGGCCGGTAAAGGAAGGCAGGCAGGATGATGGGGCACAACTGGTGGAAAGCTTGGAACGAAAAGATGCCCAGGAAACCGCAATGGCGGCGCTGTCCTGGCGTGCGCGGACATCCCTGCCGCGCCGAACGCTCTCCACCGTGAGGAGTTGATGGGCGAATAGACTGGGGCTGCGATAACGGTATCCAAACAACGAACGGAGAGGAGGCAAAACAATGGACCTGGATAAAATCCTGGAGTTTGCTTTCCAATTCCACGGGCATCGCTGCGTGTTGATGCCCTTGGGAGTGAGAATGGGGGCCCTGGCTCTCAAGGAGCTTTCTGTAGAGAAGGCCGAAGACAGGGACCCTGTAGCTCTGATGGAGCTAAGCGATGGGCAGGCGGGCGGCTGCTTGATTGATGGAGTTCAAGTAGTTACTGGTTGTACCTTTGGCAAGGGCAATATCAAGAAGCTGCAGTACGGCAAACTTGCCCTGACTCTGGTCTCCAAAGAAAAGAAGCAGGGGGTCAGGATCTCTGTCAGGCCGGAGGTAATGATGGAGATAAAGTCCTCCCAATTCTCGCAATTGAGAGCGCAGGGAACGCCCTACTCCCAGATTCCAAAGGAAACGGCGGATGCCATCATCGAACCCATTCTGGCCAAAAAGGACGAGGAACTCTTCAAGGTAGAGCATCTGAAGGAATACCACCTTGAAGAAGAGCCACTGCTTTACCGAGGCATCAGGTGTTCCCAGTGTGGAGAAATCGTGGCTGAGAACAGGGCAAGGCTTGTGGAAGGTAAACCTTACTGCATTCCTTGTTCAGGTTACATTGAATAGATTTCAAGGAGGAACAAAGAAAATGACAGAAACAAAGCAAGAAGCACCCATCAGAATACTGCCACTCTGTGCCAAAGAGGCTGAGAACCTGGACATCATCCTGGCTTGCGACGGGGCGGCCAGTGTGGGTCAGGTGGGACACGCCGTGGCCGTTGAGTTGACCAATTCGAATGAATCAGCCCGCATGTGTTGCATCACCGCCGTAGCCGCCGAGTCGAAAGCACACGTGGACATCGCCAAGCGGGCCAGGAAGCTCATCGTCATCAACGGTTGCGCCAACCGCTGCGCCAGCAAGGTGCTGGAGAGGCTAGACATCCCCTACCAGTACGAGACGGTGATCGCCAAGGAGGGGGTGGAGAAGGTGCCTACTCTCGACTTTGACGAAAAGGACGTACATCGCATCGCCCAGAAGATCGCCGAGGAGGCGCTGAGCAAATAATCTCTCCCCCAAAATCACCCTCGGTGCCGCTAGATAACGGCACCGAGGGTACTTCGGAGCTCTGAAGAAAGAAGGGGGAAGAATCGGGAACAAGGGGATGATCCTGTGCCGGAACTTTGACATCGCTGCCCTGGAGCAAAGAGGGGTTGTAGCAGCCAGGGTGCAGGGTATTGCCTCGTTTGAGGAAATGCTGAGTGCGCCCATCGAATCCTGTACGGCGCAGGCCAGGCAACCGGGTGTTACGGAAGGGATGACAGGAGAAGATGCCCTGACCAGATTTCTATAAGCCAGCCAAACGAGGCACGGCCATCAACAGCCTGATGAGGGTGCTGAGATCATCCCTCATCTCGCTGCTGATGGTCTGGCTGGCCAGGTCGAGCATGCAGATCAACCCCTGGCGCCGGTCTATACTTTTAGGTGCTGACCGCCAGCACATTTTATCGCTACTTGATGCCAGATAAGTCCGGGTGCCGGATTGGGCCTGGCACATGACAAAATACATGCCGTGAAAGGGAAGATATTGCACGACGAACGCCGCTTTAACCCGCAACATCATCACACACTGGTGAGTCCGCAGCGGCAGGCGCGTTGGGACCCGCCACGCTTCCTGGCCCGCCTGGGCTTGCAACAGGGCCAGACGGTGCTCGACCTGGGCTGTGGCCCTGGTTTCTGGACCATACCGCTAGCCGAACTGGTTGGGCCGACAGGAAAGGTGTGGGCACTGGACGTGAGCCAGGAGATGCTGGATGCGCTGGCTGCCCGTAATCCCCCACCCCAGGTGCACCCGCTGTGCGCCAAGCTGCCGACCATTGACCTGCCGGACGATGAAGTGGACCTGGCCTGGGGAGCCTTCGTGTACCATGAAGTCGAGCCGCCCCAGCGTCTGGCTGTGGAACTGCGGCGCGTGACGAAACCAGATGGGCGCGTGATCATTCTGGAGTGGCGGCCCGATGCCAAGCACGATGATGGCCCGCCACGCGCCCATCGCCTCTCACCCCGCCAACTCGCGGGCTGGCTGCGAGAAGCTGGTTTTGGCAAAATAGCTCAGACGTGGCATGATGTGGACGCTTATCTGCTTGAGGCATCCTGAGAAAAACAGCCGAGACGGAGAGAAGAAATAGCGGCCGGCATCTTCCTGCCAGGCGATTGCTCTATTGAGTTTGTGGAGGGGGCAACATGACGATCACCATAGCCATCGCTGGCAAGGGGGGCACGGGCAAGACCACCGTGGCTGCTTTCTTGATCCAACTTCTGGCCGACCGGGGAACTGTGTTGGCCGTGGACGCCGATCCCAGCTCTAATCTGAACCTGGCCTTGGGCCTGCCGCTGGAGGAGACAGTGGGTGGCATCCGCGAGGGGATGGCGGAGGAGGTCAGCAGCGGGCGCTTTCCAGTTGGCATCCCTAAGCAGGACTATCTGGACCTGCGTATCAACGAGGCTCTGGTGGAATCGGCGTGGGTTGACCTGCTGGCCATGGGGCGTCCCGAGGGCCCTGGTTGCTATTGTGCGGCCAACAGCATGCTGCGTGCCATCCTCGATCGCCTTATAGGCAGTTATGACTATGTAGTGATAGACAATGAGGCCGGGATGGAACACCTCAGCCGGCGCACCACTCGCGACGTGGACATCCTGATCGCTGTCTCTGATCCAACTATGCGGGGTATCACCACCGTAGCCCGTATTCGTGACTTGGCCGCCGAGCTCCACACGAAAATAGGGCGTACGGCTCTGGTAATCAACCGGGTGAACGAATCTTGGCCGGAGCCGGTGATGAAAGCCGTTGAGGAGTTAGGGGTGGAGTTGATAGGGCTAATCCCAGAGGATCGTCGCATTGGGGAATATGATGCCACAGGCCGGCCCTTGATAGAACTGCCGACCGACAGTCCCGCCCGGTTGGCAGTGCACGACGTGGCTCGGCGGCTGGGGCTGATTTAAGAAGCGGGACTTCGAGGAAGGAGACCCATGGCTCGAATCGCTGTAGTGACCGACAGTGCTGCCTGCATTCCGCCGGAATTGGTACAGGAATACCACATCCACGTGGTGCCCTTTGAACTGGTGTGGGATGGTCAGAGCTATCGCGATGGGATTGACATCACCCCAAGCGAGTTTTACCGTCGTCTGCAGGAGCAGAAGAGTAATTCGTGGCCAACCACCTCGCAACCTGCGCTGGGTGATTTCGCCACCTTGTATGCCCAATTGAGCCAGGAGGCAGATGGAATCGTCTCCATTCACGTTCCTGGCGAACTCAGTGCCACTTTACAAACAGCACGGCTGGCAGCAGAGCAGGCTTGGCCAGTCCCGGTTACGGTTATTAACTCTCACACAGCGGCTATCGCGGAGGGATTCGTGGTGTTAGCCGCGGCCCGCGCCGCCGCAGCCGGAGGCAGCCTGGAGGCAGTGGTGGCCGCAGCCAAGGCCGTCATACCTCGTGTTGGCCTCTTTGCCACCCTGGAGACATTAGAATACCTGCACCGGGGCGGGCGCATCGGCGAGGCAGCGGCCTTGCTGGGCTCCCGATTGCGCATTCACCCCATTCTCTACCTGGCCGAGGGACGAGTGAAGGTAGCCGGGGTGGCCCGTAGTCAGCGCAAGGCAATAGAGCGGATGCTGGATCTGATGGCCGAGCGGGTGGGCGAAAGGCCGATGTGCGTTTCAGTCTTCCATGCCGATGCCCGCCAGGTGGCAGAACAGTTAGAAGACATGGTGCGTTCCCGTTTCAATTGCCAGGAGTGCCACATCACCGAGCTTACCCCAGTGATGGGCGCCCACACAGGGCCAGGAGTCATTGGGTTGGCTTTCTGCGCCAGGGAGTAAGGGTGGACGTGATCATCTCGCTACTTGTGATCCTGCTCGGTTACCTGCTGGGCTCTATCCCCAGCGCTTATCTGGCCGGGCGATGGTTGAAGGGGATTGATCTGCGCCGCTACGGCAGTGGTGCTGTCAGTGGCACCGGCGTTTATTACCACGTCTCCCGGCCTGCTGTGGTGGCCGTGGGCCTGTTCGACATGGCCAAGGCCGCTCTGCCCACCTGGTTGGCCCTGCGGTGGGGGCTGGGTCTGGGAATAGCCCTGACGGCCGGACTGGCGGCCATGGTCGGCCACAACTGGCCTCTCTATCTGAAGTTCACAGGAGGGCGTGGGCACAGTACCATCATGGGGATTATGCTGGTGGTGTTCCCGCGGGGTTTTCTCTGGCTACTGGCTTTCATGGCCCTGGGACGGTTGCTGGGATACACGGCCCTGCTTTCACTGCTGGGCATCGCCTCCCTGCCCTTGTTGACCTGGCTCGCTGGCCAACCCGTGGAAATGATCTGGGCTGGTGTGACCATATTGCTAATCACCGTGATTAAGCGGTTGGAGGCCAACCGCCAGCCTCTCCCTCCCCATGGTCCAGAACGTCGCAGGGTTCTTATGAACCGTTTCCTTTTCGACCGGGACGTGGGGGTACGTGAGAAGTGGGTGGAAAGAGGACCTAATTAAATCGCAAAATCAACGAATCAGCAGTTCCTTGATTCGCTGACCCTTTTGATTTTTCCGCGTTCTCTGCGGGCTCTGCGGTAAACAGGCATGTCTAATACTTTCAATGGAGGAATCAAGATGGCACATAAACCCGACAAAGCAGCCCTGGCGGCCTTTGGAGAAGAGTTTGGTAAGGTGCTGGACCCGGTGGCCTTCTTGAACGAAAAGAATCCGGAACTGTGCGCTGCCTTCCTGCGGCTACATGAACTGACGCTGAACGAAGGCGTGGTGTCCAAGAAGCACAAGTTCCTGATCCACGCAGCGATCACCGCCGCCCAGCACGACCGCGAGGCGACGGTCATGCACATCACCGGCGCGATGCACGCCGGGGCCAGCGAGCAGGAACTGCTGGAGACGGCTTTCACCATCATCCCGGTGGCCGGGATGCCGGCCTTCGCCGTCTTTCTGGGGGCCTGGAAACAGGCGCAACAAACCGGATGACCGGGGGGCAGCCTCTTGTTGCGCGGAGAGGATCAAGGATAAGATGGTTACAAAAGAAAAGGACCCGCTACCCAAAGTAGGGCTCTTGGCCTGCTTCAGCGGCGGCTCTAACACTGGCTCGCTGACCGGCCTGGCCGCCCTGGAGGTGGTGAGACAACTGGGCCGCGATGTGGTTGGCATCTGCTCCCTGCCTGCGCTCTTGAATCAGGTGCCCAGGCAGTCTGCCCTGGTAAGAAAAATTGAGAAGATCATCGTGATAGACGGCTGCCACAACGAGTGCACCCGGCAACTGCTGGCCGGCATGGGTATCGTCCCTGACGTCTACCTGAACCTGGAGACGGACCTGCACCTGAGCAAGCAAGGGCCTTTCACCAGTCTGGGGTTCACAGAGGGGCAGTTAAACCGGGTGATAGATGCCATTCTCGCTGCCGTTGAAAAGACGCTCAATACGAGCGAGTCGTCGTGAATAGGGAGCGATCATGACTGACGACGATCTGCTGTGGCACAGCTTCACCATCACTCACGTGTTGGATTGCATCGCCGACCCAACCAAAAACCGGGTCATTGCCGAGTTCTCCGATAACATCTCCCCGGTTTTCCCTTACCTGAACGCCATCCTCTCCAACCTGATGTACAATCCAGGAGCCAATACGGTGACCATCAAGCGGGAGTGGCGCATTCTCACCTTTTACCCCCACGTGGTGGTGATGGCCAAGGTGGATGGGGCCGAGGATGCAACAGCTCAGCTCACCTGGTTCAAAGACCTGTGCAACGACATCTGGCGAAGGCGTGAGGAGATCGTCCCCTGCTACGAACGACGGAAGCTGTTGGGACCGCTGGACGTATACCAACTGTTGCCCAGGCTCAACTGCAAGGCGTGCGGGGAGGCCACCTGCATGGCTTTCGCCTTTGGGTTGCTGTTGGGCAGCCGCCGCTTGTCCGAATGCACTCCCCTGCAAGAGGACGCCTTTGCCGAAGGTGGCCGGCGACTGGCGGAGTTTTTAGACGAGTAGGACAAATTGGCAATTTGTCCTACGTGGATGAAGAGAGCTATGAGTGAACTGACGAAATTGTCGCTGGAAAAAGCGCAAGAAGTGCTGGCCCGTGAGTGCAGTCCCCTGGGACTGATGGCCTCGCCCGAGGGCTACCCCCACGTCTGGGCACGGGACAGCGTTATCACCAGTCTGGGAGCCATCCTGACACCCGGCCACGAGGCCTGCCTGCGTACCTCGTTGCGCACCCTGGCCGGACAACAATCGGAGCTGGGGGCCATCCCCAACAACGTTAGCGTGGCCACCGGGCGGTTGGACCACACCAACGCCGGTTCGGTGGATTCCAACCTGTGGTACATCATCGGCCACTACATCCAATGGCGCACCTCTGGTGATTTCGATTTCTTGCAAGCCCACTGGCCATCGTTGGAGCAAGCCCTCTTGTGGTTGCGTTACCAGGATTCCAACAGCTGCGGTTTACTGGAGGTGCACGAGGCCGCCGACTGGGCCGACCTGCTGGCCAACCGCTTCAACATCCTGTATGACAACGTGCTGTGGTATGCGGCCCTGCGGGCGATGGCGTCTCTAGCCGACTCGCTGGGGGAGGATGGAACACACTACGCCGAGATGGCTTCGGACGTGCGGCACAAGCTGCGCATCGTGCTCTGGGTGGGTCCGGAGAACGCCGATGAATGGGGTCCCACCTGCCCCAGCCATACGGAGTGGAAGCACACCCTCAGTCAGGTGGATCCGGTGCTGGTCAAACGGCCCTTCTTCCTGCCCTATGTGGCTTTCCGTGACTACGGCGACTACTGTGACGTGTTCGGCAACCTGCTGGCCGTGTTGTTCGGGGTGGCCAACCCAGCCCAAGAGAAACGTATCCTGGATTACCTCTACCAGGTAGGTATTGCCGAACCCTACCCGGTGCGGGTGTTGCATCCGCCCATATACCCCGGCTCCAAGGACTGGCGGGAATACTACCGCAACAACAACCTGAACCTGCCCGACCAGTACCACAACGGCGGCATCTGGCCCTTTGTGGGCGGCTTCTACGTAGCGGTACTGGTCAAGACAGGGCGACTGGACGAGGCGCAACATCAACTGGAGAAGCTGGCCGAAGTGAATCGGCTGGGGATCAACGAGGAGTGGGAGTTCAACGAGTGGTGCCACGGCCGCACCGGTCGGCCGATGGGCTACCCCCACCAGGCCTGGTCGGCGGGGATGTACATCTACGCCCACCGCGGCGTGGCCGAAGGTCGGGTGCCGGTGTTCGACGTAGATTGGTAGAGGTGGGTCTTGCACCCGCCCAGGACAACCATTGGGCAAGAAAGCTCACCGCAGAGCACGCAGAGAGCGCAGAGATTCTTTACCTTCTCGGCGTTCTCTGCGGTCTCCGTGGTTAAATTCCCTGTTTGGTTCTGGCATGGCCGGGTTAGGGTATGTCGTGAGGGGAAGCGTGGTCAAAGGGGTTGTCGGTGGGGAGCCCCTCATCTTCGTCAGCGGCGATTTTCAATGATAATCCGGCTTAGTGGCGGGTCCAGGACAAGGCTACGCATGAAGCGGATGTGGGCTTCCTTCTCTTCCTCCGGCAATGCGTCCCATTCGGCCGCCAGTCTCCGCTCTTCGGGCGTAGGGTCGCGGACCAACCCCTCGGCCCTCAGCCAGGCGATGAGCTGCTCCTGATCCAGAGGCTCGCCGGGTGTTGGGGGCACAACCCCATGCCGGTCGCCCACCAGTTGGCGCACTTGTGTCTCCAGCCGCTCGACGCGGGCCCTGAGTTCTACCAGTTCCAACTCGAGAGTAGTCATGGACTTTACCCCTTTCCAGGTGAACTATAGTTTCCGGTAAATTGATTGGCTCATCCGGCGAATTTGTGGCAGAATA
>JANLFX010000125.1 GCA_024653325.1 Anaerolineae bacterium | reverse complement strand
GCCAGTTTCTGCCCTTTAGAATGGCGGGCCGCGCCATGGCCGACTCGCAATGACACACCTCTCCCCTTTGGGTAGATGACCGAACAGTTACGGTTTTACACCGAAATCTCCCGCTTTTGAAAAGCCGTCCGAGAAAGTAAGGCATTCCAACGGGAAGAAGGAACCGGGTCATTCGCCGCCCACATCACCTGCACGCCTTCATGATCGAAGGCAAAATTCAGACGACGCAAGCCCAGGCTTTCCAATACGTCTGTCACATCGGCCTGATGCTCTACGGGACAATACAGCATTAAGAAACCTCCTCCTCCGGCCCCGGTGATTTTACCGCCTACGGCTCCTGCTTGACGAGCTGCCTCGTAACATCTTTCTATGAAAGTATTGGTGATATTCTCCGCCAAACCGCGTTTGTTCAACCAGGCCAGATGTAAAAGCTCCCCAAACCTGTCCAGGTCTCCCTTTTCCAGTGCTTTCTTCATAGAGACCGCCAGCTCTTTGATGGCGTGTAACCGTTCCACGACCGACATTTCCCCCATCTCGCTGGCCCGCTGCTGGTACCGCAGGATAGAGGATGACTTACGGGAAGTGCCGGTGAAGAACAGCATCATTCGCTTTTGAAAGGCTTCCAGCGTGCTCGGAGGCAGGCTTAGCGGTTCTACCCTGACTGTCCCATCCTTTTCAAAGACGATGCTGTTGAGTCCACCGAACGCCGCTGCGTACTGGTCCTGTTTGCCCACCGGCATACCCATTTTCTCAATCTCAATGAAGCAGGCCATCTCGGCTACTTCGTAGGGGCTGAGATCAAGCCCGTACCAAAAGGCCAGGGCTTTGATCAGGGCTACCGCCACGCTGCCCGAAGAGCCCAGGCCGGTACCTGGTGGAATCTGAGAGGCCAGAAAAATATTGATTCCATTCTGTACCTCGAAATAATTGAGCACTGCCCTGGGCAAAGCCAGGTCGCCATCCCACATCAAATCATCGCAAGGTGGTCGCCGGTAGAAGGTGTGATAATCCGCCGACACCACCTGTAAGGAATCCGCTTCGCCAGGAGTAAGGATAGTATAGGCGTAATGATTGATGGTGGTGCTGACCACCATTCCCCCATATTTCCGATAATAGGACGGCAGATCAGTGCCCCCTCCACTGAAGCTGATGCGCATTGGCGCCCTGGCTATCAAAACTAATGTTCTTTCCTTCATCGTCCTGTTATTCCTCATTAGCTTTGCCGATTAAGCGGGTACCCAGCGTGTCCCTGCTGACTCACGAGGTAAAGCAAGGATGCCGGTTTGACTTCGATCTCCTGGGGGATCAAAGGGCCACAGTTTCCGTTCCTTGAGACGGAAAAGGCGTTGTGCTTCTTCATATTTGGCTGGCGTGCCAATATCAATCAGCGGCTCCCCGATGGGATAGCCCCAAACTCCCACACCTTTAGCCAGCAGGCGAGGGAACAGGTCTCGGCCGAAGTCGTAGGGCTGTCCCGATGGAATGTAGTCCAGAACGCCGGGTTCGACGACATAGATACCGGCATTGGCCAGATTGGAAAACACCTGGTGTGGGGCGGGTTTCTCCACGAAACGGCAGATGTGTCCATCGGGAGCCAGGTCTACAATCCCGCAGGCGCAGGGATTATCCACCTCGTACAAGGCTACAGTGATCTGGGCCTGTTTTCTGTGATGGAAATCGAGAAGAGGTTTCAGATCCATGTCCGTGTACAGATCGCCGTAAACCACCACGAAGGTTTCGTTTAAGTAGTATTGTAGCCGCTTGGCCGCACCCGCCGAACCCAAAAGGGTCTCCTCCAGGGAGTAGGTAATCTTCACGCCCCACGGGTATCCATCCCAGAAATACAAAGGAATGATCCAGGGTTTGTAGTGCAGGTTAATGGCAATGCGGGTGATACCACACCGCTTCAACAACAGGATAATGTGCTCCAGCAGTGGCCTATCACCCACCGGTAGCATAGGTTTGGGACAGGTCAGGGTCAACGGGCGAAGCCGAGACCCCTCACCGGCAGCCAGGATCAGACCTTTCATAACTCACCCTCCTGCAAGTCCAACCCTGGCGAAGGTTTCCAACCTTCGCCAGGGTATGGTCTAGTAAGCCCCCCTCTTACGAAGAACAACCCCTACGGTGTTGAATAAGAGACGGATGTCCAGCCAGATGGTGTAGTTGCGGATGTAGTGCATGTCCAATCGCACGCGGTCCTCGTAGCTCAGGTCGCTACGTCCGCTCACTTGCCAGAGTCCGGTGAGGCCCGGCTTAACGGTGAGCAGGTTATGCCGCCACTTGCCAAACTTATCCAACTCCGGCGGCGAGATCATCCGCGGCCCGACCAGGCTCATCTGTCCCAGCAGGACATTGAACAGTTGTGGGAGCTCGTCCAGGCTGGTGGTGCGTAGAAAGCGCCCCAGGCGGGTAATTCGCGGATCGTTCTTTATCTTGCCCGTGCGCCTGAATTCCTCTGCCAGTTCGGGGTGTTTTTCCAGATAGGCATCCGCATCCACTCTCATCGTGCGGAATTTGAAGGCGTCGAACTCGCGCCCGCCGGTGCCCACCACACGCCGACGGTAGATGACCGGTCCGGGCGAATCCAGCTTGACAAGCAAGGCGATAATCAGAAACACCGGAGCCAGCAGGATCAACGCCAGGATAGTGAGGCCGTAATCCAGAACCGTTTTGAGCACCGCATCCACGCCGGTGATGCGCAGCTTGTTCAGGCTCACCAGGGGCACGAAGCCCACTTCCTGCACCTGCACACCAGTGGTGAACAATTCGTACAGTCCCGGAGAGAGGCGTACCTGCACGCCATTGTTCGTCCCCAGAGTGCGGTAGATCTCCAGCAGGGTTTCGCGGCCCACGGCGGTAGGCACCACTACCAGTTCATCCACTCTGAACCGCTTGACCAGGAACTTGAGGGCATCGCAGTTGCCCAGCACTGTCACTCCCTCGATCTCGGTGCCCGGCGTCGTCTGGTCATCTACGAAGCCTACTACGTTCACCCCCGCCGCAGGGGAGGTGCTCCACTGGCGGGCGATCAGGCGACCCTCGTCGTTAATGCCCACAATCAGGGTGCGAGTAGTGAAAAAGCCCTTGGTGCGCATGTAGTAGATGAACCGGCGGAAGAGGAAGCGTCCTCCTCCCACGATGGGGAGGGACAGGGCCCAGGCTACCAGCAACCAACCACGAGAGATGTCCTGTTCCAATCCACGGACGAAGAAAGAGTAGCACAGGACAGCCACAATGCCGATAGTGCAGGCATTCACCACCCGGGCGTACTCCTCCGTACCACCCAACAGGTTGCGAGGGGCATACAGGCCATAGAGGGCGAAGAAGATAAGCCAGGCAGGGATCAAACCTACCATGAGCTGCAGGTAGAAAGCTGAGGAATATACTGCGTAATATGGCCACCATGGGTTCGCAAAACGTAAATAGTAGGCCAGAGCAAAGCTGAGACCGATGGTCACTGCGTCTATGATCGGCAGCATGGCAAGGATAACACGCATCCCCCCCTTGTGCGCCAATCGTACTCGACTGGCCTGCCAGGTCTGTCCCAACAACCATTCGGCTGGGACCTGGGTCTCCTTTGTCGTGTGCATAGCTTAAACCCTCTCAATGTAGCTGCATTCAGGCCAGGTTATCAGGTGACAGTCACTTTGGAAGTGAGTGCCACCTGAGTCACCTGATGGAACACGGGCTGCTTTTCTCGCGCAGTCCAAAAAGCTTCTATAGTCCGTTGATAGACCTGTTCCAACTGCTCAGTAACTGCCTGCCAATCGTGATGAGTCTCCACGTAGCGCCGACCATTGCGCCCCAGGTTATCGGCCAGTGCCGGATCGGCCAGGACACGCTCGATTTGCCAGGCTAACATGTCGGCCCCCTCGGCGACGAGCAAGTGCTCCCCATCATGGACTTGCAGGGCCCCACACGCCTGTGAAGTGGTCACTACCGGCGTAGCCATGGCCATGGCCTCCAGCACCTTGTTCTGCACCCCCACACCGTAACATATAGGGTTCACCGATACCGTGGCGCGAGCCAGATAGGGACGGATGTCCGGCACGTAGCCCGTGACCTGGATGCGGGGGTCGGCGGCCAGGGCGCGGATCACCGGCGGCGGGTTTTGGCCTACCAGGGTCAGGGTGGCCTGCGGTCGCCGCGCCCACACCAGGGGCATGATCTCCTGAGCCAGGTACAGCACGGCAGCGACGTTGGCGTGGTAGCTCATCTTGCCGGAGAAGACCAGGGATTCCGGCGCGCGGGGTACGTCCATAGGTGAAAAATAATCCAGGTCTACCCCGTTGGTGAGTACCAGAACCGGCGCCCGTCTATCCCGGTTAAAGCGATTGCCCAGGCGTTCCAGAGCCACCCCATCATCCCGAGAAGTAACCAAAACTGCATCGTACATGGCCAGCAGCCGCGCCTCGTAACGCTGAGTGCGGCCCAGTTCCACTTGCGCCATCAGGCGACTGGTCCAACGGGGGCTTTCGCGCCGGGTGCGGTCGAAAAGCAGGCTGATGCAATCTACGGAGTCGTAGACGCGTGGCACGCCCCCAGCCGCTGCGCCGAAGTGCGCACCCCGCAGGTGTTCCACGTGCACCAGATCGAACTGTCTTTCTGCCATCAGCGCCCGCAGACGAGTCTCCATCGCCGATGACCAGCAGTAGGCCGCCTGCAAAGGTGTGCGGGTAGGCAGAGCGCGCACACAGTTCAGTAGCGAGTCCCGCCGGGAGAGAAAGACGGTTTCTACTTCCACGCCTTCTGCGCGCAGGGCCTCGGCGTCAGCCAGCTCGTCATCACTGCTCCGCAGGGCCAGTACCGTAACCTGGTGGCCCCGTCGGGCCAGGTAGCGGATGAGGTTGTACGGTCGTACCCTGATCAGTGAGGGCACGTAAGGTGTGACGTAGAGAATGCGCATGATTCTATCCCATGGCTAATCCGGTCATCCTCCCGCAGGTTTGAAAATCTGCGGGAGAATGAGTTTAACTACCCCTGTTGGACGAGGTCTCCCGACCGGGCTTTTGCGCCTCGGTCAGGAGACCTTCGGCGAACACAGGTTAGTAATTCCTGAGGACGATGGGCAGGTAGATGTACCACATCGGTCCGGCTGGGGCTTCATAGGTGAAGGTGCTCTCGTTGGTACCAATATTCCCCACCCGATCGGTGGTGCGCACGCGGATAGTGTACGAAACCTCCGCCCAGGTCACGCCACTGGTGTTGTAGCTCCAGTTTTCCAGGCCACTGGGTGTGAGCCAGGTGGCGCTGGTGGACCAGGAGCCGTCCGTCTGCAGGTATTTGGTGCCGTCGGTGACCTGCACCTCAACCTTGCTCAGACCCGCGCCGCCAGAGTTGTCCGCCGCCGTGCCCTGGATGATGCCGATGCTGGTCAGTGTGCCAGTGGGCGTGACCACGGTGGCCGCAGGGGCGGCGTTGTCCTGGATGAAGTTGATGGTAGCGGTGTCGGTGTGCCCGCCCTGGTCGGTGACCGTGAACATTACCCCGTTTGCCGAGCCAGCACCAGCAGCCACAGCGTAGCTCACCGACCAGCCGTCGGCACCGTTGGTGTCGCTGGGTGTGGAGCCGAAGGCCGTGCCGCCGTCCAGCCGGAGGGGATTGGCCTCGGTCATCGTTACCCCAACGGTGAGTACCTGGCCGCCACCCTGACCGTTCACGCTGTTGAAGTAGATCGTGCCACCGTCGGCGGTCAGGCCGGGATTGTAGAAGTAGTTGCTCTTGTTAGAGTTGACAGTCACGGTATTGATGTAAGGCGGCAGGCTATCCTTGCGGAACAGGAACCCGCTGCTGCCGGCACTGTAGGTGTGGGTGACCAGGTTTCCGGCCACATCGGCTACGCGGATGCTGATCTGGTTCTCACCTTCGGCCAGCAATGACCAGTTCACGGCCCAGGTGTCTGTGTAATCGGCGGAGCGGTTGGTGCTGAAGATGGTCTGCCACGCGCCAGTGCCCACCCGATACTGGGCGTAGTCCAGGTCGGAACCGCCCGCCACACCGAAGTCCACGTCTATCACCGCGCCGGGGTCGGCGGTGTACCAGGTGGTGGCTCCGCCGGCGGTCGGGCTGGTATAGGTGATGGTCGGGGCGGTGGTGTCTTTGTAGAACTGCCAGCTCCACTCGCCGCTCTCGCCTTCCTCGTTGCCGGCGTCGTCGCGGGCGCGGAAGTACACGGTGTGGGAGCCTTCGCTCAGGCTATCGAAACTGGGTAGTTGCCAGCCGTCCTCGTTCCACTCCGTGCCCGTCTGGGCGGCGAACAGGGGAACCCATGAGCCGCTGTAGCTGTCAAGCTGATACCAGCCAGCATCCAGGGCTTGTTCGTCATCGAAGCCGAAGTTGGAGAAGACGGGAGCACTGTTGTAGTACTGGCCCTGGGGCTCGGAGATGGTCTCCATTGTCGGAGGTGTGGTGTCTTTGTAGAACTGCCAGCTCCACTCGCCGCCAGAACCCACCTCGTTGCCTGCGTCATCGCTGGCGCGGAAGTAGATGGTGTGCGAGCCTTCGCTGAGAGCATCGAAACCGGGGATTCTCCACCCATCGTTATCCCAAGAGGGGCCGGACACATCGGTGAACAGCACCGTCCACGTACCGGTGTAGCTGTCCATCTGATACCAGCCGTCGTCCAGGTCCTCGTTGTCGTCGAAGCCGAAGTTGGAGAACACGGGCGCGCTGTTGTAGTACTGCCCCTCGGTCTCGACGATGGGCTCCATGGTCGGCATGGAGAGGTCGCAGGTGACGGTGACCATTGCAGATGTGTAGTCATTGCCCGCATTATCGGTGACAATCACCCGCAGGTTGTAGGTCTGCCCGTCAGCCAGCGCCTGGCTGCCCCATTCGGCTTGGTACGGCGCTGAGGTGTCGGTGGAGATGTCAGTGTAGGTCCCTGCGCTGCTCAGCTTGTACTGGAAGAGCACCGAAGCCACACCACTGGTCGCGTCGTTGGCGTTAGCGGTGAAGGCCGGCTGTGCACTGCTCACGTACGCTCCGCTGGGCGCGGTCACGCTGCCAGTGGGGTCGGTGGTGTCGTAGATGGTGCTGTCGTCGCCTGTGCCTGTGCTGCCACTGGGCACTGCCTCCCGGTTGCCCGCGTTATCCGTGACCACCGTCTGGAAGTAGTAGGTCCCATCGGCGGGCGGGGTATAGTTGAAGGTGCCGCTCGTGCCCGACTGGGCCGGCAGGCCACTATCGGCCCAACTGCCGCCTCCGGCCCGCACATACAGCAGTACCTGAGCAATGCCCGAGGTGGCGTCCGATGCCGTCCAGTCTACCGCGATCGGGCCCGCATTGTCGTAGTCCGGGCTGCTGGCGCTTGACTGCGGGGCGGTGAGGTCGCAGGTGACGGTGACCACCTCGCTGGTGTAGACGTTGCCCACGTTATCGGTGACAACCACCCGCAGGTTGTAGGTCTGGCCGTCGGCCAGGGCCTCGCTACCCCACACCGCCTGGTAGGGTGATGCGGTGTCGGTGGAGAGGTCGGTGTAGGTTCCCGCGCTGCTCAGTTTGTACTGGAAGAGCACCGAAGCCACGCCACTGGTCGCGTCGTTGGCGTTAGCGGTGAAGGCCGGCTGTGTCTCGTTGACATACGGTCCCGTGGGCGCGGTCACGCCGCCCGTGGGCGCGACGTTGTCTTCGATGAAGTCAATGGCGGCCTGATCGGTCAGCCAGACGATGTCGGTTACGGTAAAAGGCACGCCAGTCTGGTTGCCGGGCGCGATACCTACGTTGTAGGAGATTGTCCATCCGTCAGCGCCGTTGGTGTCGGCGGGCGGGGTGGTGCCGAAGGCCGTGCCTCCGGTCAGGCTGACCGGGTTGGCCTCGGTCATGGTCACCACCACGGTGAGCGTCTGCCCTGCGCCCTCACCGGCCCGGCTGTTGAAGTAGACCGTGCCGCCCTCGGTGGTCAGGCCGGGGTTGTGGAAATAGCTCTCGTTGTCGGAGGTCACATTAACTTCGGTGATGACCGGGGCGGTGCCGTCCACGAGGAGTTCCGCTGTATCAGTCAGGCCACGGTGGGTCGCGGTGACGGTCCAGGTGCCGTCGTTGCCGGTGGTGTAGACGTTGCCGCTCCAGGAGCCGCCGGCCGCGCCGTCAATGCTGTAGTTGGTCAGATAATTGGTGGCGTCATAGGATTGGGAGTAGGCGTTAGTGGCCGTCACGGTGTAGGCTACAGAAAGCCCGCCAGTGATGACGGTCGAGGCCGGTTCCAGGGTGATAGTAGTGGCCTTGGGACCGTAGATCACGTAAGCCTCGCCAGCCTCGTTGGCCAGCGTGGCCCCCAGAATGATATCGTGTACATTGTCACCATTCACGTCGCCAGAAGCAGCAGCGCGTCCCGCCTCGTCTCCGGCGCGGTTGCCCAGAACAAAGATATCCGCCCCGGTGGTCTCGCTCAAGTACAGAGTAGATGCCAGGTTGGTTCCGCCGTAGATCACATAAGCCTTGCCCGTGTTGGTCCGCCCATCCCGGTCGGCCTGGGAAGCACCAATGATGAGATCGTCGAAACCATCGCCGTTCACGTCACCGGTAGACATGGAGCGGCTGAGCCGGTCGCCGGCTGCTGCGCCGTAAATGGTCACCCCAGCAGTGGGTGACAGTTCGATGGTAGAGGAGAGGTTCGTTCCACCGTACACTACGTACGCCGCTCCCGCGTCCTCACCGGCCACGGTGTCGGCAATGTAAGCCCCGATGATAATTTCGTCGTAGCTATCACCATTGAGATCGCCGCTGGTAACGTAAAACCCGCTCTGGTCGTTGGAAAGCACGCCGTTGAGCAAAACATTTGCTCCGCCAGGCAGGTTGATGGTGCTGGGCAGGGAACTGCTGCCGTAGATAACGTAGGTTTCGCCCGCGTCAGCGCGTGTGCCCGGCGGGTCTCCGTACTGGGCACCGGCGATGATGTCCGCGTATCCGTCACCGTTCACGTCGCCCGTCGCCACCGAACGGCCCAGGCGGTCACCGGGGTTGCCCTCGTCTGCCCCGTAGATCGTCACATCGGCAGTGGCACTGTCCAGGTCAATGACCGGAGTGCCAGTGATGGTACTGCTCCCGTAGATAACGTAGACCGCGCCGGCCTGGTTGCTGGCATAGTAAGCTCCCATGACAATGTCGTCCACGCCATCGCCGTTCACATCGCCACTGGCCACAGCACGTCCTAAACGGTCCCCGGCGTCATTGCCATAGATAGTCACATCGGCGGCAATCCCCTCTTGGCTCAGGTCAATGATACCGCCGAGGGTACTGCTCCCCAAGATCACATACACTTTGCCACAGTCCTGGCGGGAGGGCACATCTGCCACGTCCGCGCCGATAATCAGATCACCAACACCGTCGCCGTTCACATCGCCCACGGCTATGAAGTGCCCCAGGCCGTCGTAGGCATTCTCACCGTAGATGATCAAATCCGCATCTGTCGGCGGGTTCAGGTGGGCGGGGAGGCTGCCTGATCCCCAAAACACGTACACTGTCCCCCGGTTGGTGTCTGGGTAAACCGATGAGGGGTAGGAAGGGGCGCCCAAAATCAAGTCGTCTATCCCATCGCCGTTGATGTCGCCGGAAGCGGATTCCCCCAAAAAATCCTGGGGGTGGACTTCCAACACTCGAACGTCCTCCTGGTCTAATGCCAGGTCAACATTGATCGGTCCCTGGGCCAGCACGACGCCAACGAAAAGCAGCATCAGGATTGCCGTCGCCAGGCCCAGCGTGATAAGCAATTTTTTGACCATTAATGCCTCCTTGAGCGAAGTGAGCGTACAAAAAATCAGGGATGTGTGACCTGAGGTCACACATCCCTATTATACAGAGCAATAGTTGGATTATCGTAATAATTTACCTAGAACTTACCTAAAAAACTAAATGACCTCCGGAAGTATCTGTCACTCGCCATCGGCCTATTGACATTATTCAGGACAAGCGGCAAATAGACTGTGAACATCCCTTCCTGTGACTCCGGCGTGGCAGTAAGAGTCGGGGTGGCTGTCGGAGTGGATGTCCAGGTGGACGTAGCCGTCGGCGTTGGAGTGTTTGTCGAAGTGGCAGTAGCTGTAGCCGTGGCGGTCGGGGTGCTTGTCGAGGTGACAGTGGCTGTAGCTGTAGCGGTCGGGGTGGATGTCGAGGTGGCAGTGGCTGTGGCCGTCGGCGTCGGAGTGTTTGTCGAAATGGCAGTGGCTGTAGCTGTGGCGGTCGGGGTGGATGTCGAGGTGGCAGTGGCTGTGGCCGTCGGCGTCGGAGTGT
>JANLFX010000124.1 GCA_024653325.1 Anaerolineae bacterium | reverse complement strand
GCAGCAGCGGTCGGCCGCTACGGGACAAACCTGCCCCGAAACTGAAACGCACCCCGATCGTGGTTTGTCCAAACGCTGGCGTAAATATGCTGTAAACGTTTATCTTGAAAAATTCAAAGTTATACTTGACAAAAGTTGAGTTATATGATATTATTTTATCTGATTTTCGGGGCATAATTGCAATATAATTAAGCAGGAGATTGAAAATGTATCCACTGATCAGTAAATGCCCAATCTGCGGAGGAGAACTAACGGTCACCCGTTTGCATTGCCGCGATTGTGATACCACCCTGGAGGGCCATTTTTCCCCGGACCGCTTCGCCCGGTTGACAGCAGAACAGTTGGGTTTCATTGAAACCTTCATCCGCTGCGAGGGTAAACTCACCCGGGTTCAAGAAGAGATAGGTGTCTCCTATCCTACCGCCCGCGCCCGGTTGACGGAAGTCATTCGAGCCCTGGGCTATGAGGTTGAAGAGATCAGTGGAATTACTCCGGAACAGCGCAAGGCTATTTTGGCCGATTTGGCGGAGGGTAAGATTACCTCAGAAGAAGCCATCGAATTGCTGCAGGGATTGACGTGAGCCATGACCAATTGACCGATGAGCAAGAGGAAGTTTAGGGGGAGAGCGATGGGTGCACGAAGATTAGCTGTGGCGGAACAGGTACAGGTGTATCTCGACGATTGCCAGGGTGACTTTGTGCTCCGAGGATGGGATGAATCCGAACTCAAAATCCAGAGCCAGGGCAGCCTGGATGAAAATACCGTTCAGCAAGCAGCGGATGTAGTTCGTCTTTCCACATTGTCGGAAGGCCGCCTGTTCGTTCCTCGGCAAGCGACGGTGATCATCGGACATGTAGCCGGCGATCTCAGGGCAGATGGTCTGACCGGCAGCCTGGAAGTGGGGCGTGTGGAAGGCGATCTGCGCGTCAAAGGGGGTACACTACACGTACATGAAGTACAGGGTGATTGCGTGATCACTGAGTTGACAGGAAATGTGACCATTGACGCGGCTTCAGGGGATGTATCTTTGCGGGAGGTCGCTGGTGAAGCCGTCGTGCGTCTGATCGGTGGTGATTTGCGTGTCCGACGGATCAACGGTACGTTACGGGCGGAAGAAGTGCATGGTAACGTGCACGCGAAAAACCTGGATGGCGCCCTGGAACTGGCCCGTGTCGGCGGGGACACGGTTCTGACCAATTTGCAGGGTGGGGTCAAGTTGCACCAGGCGCAAGGTGAAGTCGTGTTGAAAACCGGGTTGGCTTCCGGAGTCAGTTACCATGTGCAGGCCAATGGCGACATTGCCCTCAAACTGTCTCTGCCCACGAGCGCGCATCTCGTTCTGGAGGCCCCCAGCGGGGAGATTTATTCGACCGTACCTTTGAAAATCGAAGAAAAGGCCGTCGGTCGCCTGGCAGGTATCCTGGGCCAGGCAGACAAGCCGGCCGAGGTCTTTTTACACACCAGCAGCGGTAATATCATGCTTAAACCCCTCACCATGTTCGAGGATAAATTCCCAGAGCAAGCCGGAGCGCATTTCGATGCCAGGGTCATCGCTGGGATGGCCCAGGCACACGTGATGGCCGGCCCAGGTACGGCCAATGGAGATGATTTCTTGAGCCGTGAGGCGGAGCAGGCTTTACAGCGGGCAGAGCGGGTGCGGATCAAAGCCGAGCGAGCAGCGGAGCGGGCGCAACGTCACATGGCACGCCAGGCAGAGAGGATCGCTGAACGATGGCATTTGACCTGGCACGGGAAACGAGCTGCCCCTCGTCGGGCCGCCGAACCGGTGACCGAAGAAGAACGGCTGGCCGTGCTAAAAATGCTGCAGGAGGGTAAGATCACCGCTGAGGAGGCCAATAAGTTGCTGGAGGCCCTCGAGGGATGATAATGGTAGCACGAGTGGCGCCGAAAAGAACCGCATTTCGTGGCCTGCGGCCTTTGGACCCCGCCCGGGACCTGGGTCAACTGGCGAATCTTATCGAAGAGGCTTTCGGTGACGATCTTGGAGACGAGGGCCGGGCGGCCTTACAAGATTTGCGCACGTTCAGCCGATTAGGTCCCCTTGTTCTGTTGCTGGACCACGTCAGCCCCGAATTTCACGAGAATTTATCCGGCTTTGTGTGGATCGAGGACGGACGGGTGGTGGGCAACGTCACGGTAGCTCCAGCCGGTGCTCTCTCTCGTCGTTGGATGATCAGCAATGTAGCGGTGGCACAAGCCTATCGCGGAAAAGGCATAGGACGACAACTGGTGGCCGCGGCGGTTGAAGAGGTCCGGTTGGCTGGTGGAGAAGAAGTTTTGCTTCGCGTGCGAGTGGATAACGAAGTGGCGCGGCGGTTGTACGAGGGCCTCGGATTTAAATGGGTCACCGCTATCACAGAGATGGAATTGGCCGCCGTTGGCACAGTATCGCCGGTGTCAGCAGAGGGGTTCGTTCTACAGCCCCGGCGTTACAGCGCATGGCGACAGGAGATGGAACTGGCGCGGGAAGCCATCCCCGCCGGTGTGCAAAGATTGCAGCCAGTGCATGCTGGTGCTTATCGTTTTGACTTTGACCAGCGATTGGGTCGTTGGCTGGGGCATCTCTTCGCCGGTCGGGTGGAGCACCGCCTGGCCATCGCCGATGGTGAGCGTTTCCTGGCAACCATGGACGTGATTATCGCTCGCTGGCGAGGCTTCCATCGCCTGGCGCTGATGATTCATCCCGACTATCGTGGCCGTTTAGACGAGATGCTGATCAGCACGGGGTTGCATTTGTGCAGCCGGTATCCGGGCCGCAGTGTGCGCATCAAATTGCCCACGGAATACGCAGAAGCCATCGCCGTGCTACGGCGCTACGGTTTCGTGGAACAAAAAACACTGGCCCTGATGCACCTGGTACTGAAACCCTGAGGAAGCGAGCTCTCGCTGATTCGCTGACTCGCCGGATAATGAAGTTTTAGCGGTTAAGGAGGACGCGGTATGGCGACTACCGAGGAACGGATGCAGATTCTGAAAATGGTCGAAAGTGGTCAGATCACTGCTGAGGAAGGGGCTAAGCTCCTGGCAGCACTCAACAAAGTCAGCGAGCCATCGGCAGGGTCACCTGGCAGCGAACCCAAATGGTTTCGCGTACGCGTGACCGATTTGGATACGGGCCGTCAGAAAGTGAGTGTGAACATCCCGGTGGGACTGGTCAACGTGGGGATTAAGATGGGCGCTCGTTTCGCACCAGAGACGGAAGGGGTGGATTTCGGACAAATCATGGAGGCTATCAAAAGTGGAACGCAGGGCAAGGTAATAGACGTGGTGGACGAGGAGGACGGCGAGCGGGTGGAGGTTTTTATCGAGTAATCGTAACGGTAGAGTTACAAGGAGGTGAACGGGATTGCTGCAACGTATTGCGTTACGCTGGTTGATCAACGGTCTGGCGATTTTCGCCGCCGCTCAGATTGTGCCGGGTATTCATACGGAAAACGGTTGGACAGTCATTGCCGTCATGGCCGTGATCCTGGGCCTGGCCAATGCCCTGATTGCGCCCGTGCTCAAGTTTCTCACCTGTCCACTGATTATTCTCACCCTGGGGTTGTTTACCCTGGTGATCAACGCCGTGGTATTCTGGTTCTCAGCCTGGGTGGGAGAGAGTCTGGGGCTGGGGTTCTACGTGGATAACTTCTGGGCTGCTTTTCTAGGGGCCCTGGTGGTCAGTGTGGTGAGCATGGCGCTTTCCCTGGTCATAGGGGAGAATGGCAGAAAGCGAAAGTAATATCCGGTTTCAAGGTTTCAGGTTTCGGGTTCCAGGTTCAAGGTTGTGGATTCGTCAACCAACCTGGAACCTCGAACTTTGAACCTGAAACCTTTACTCCAGAAGGGCCAACGCCCGCGCAGCCACATTCTCGGCGGTGAAACCGAATTTTTCCCACAGCACTTTGTATGGAGCAGACGCGCCGAAGCGCTCGATGCTGACCACGTCACCGGCGGGACCAACGTAGCGGTGCCAGCCCTGGGCCACGCCCGCTTCCACGGCCAGGCGGGCGGTAATCGCTGGCGGCAAGACCGCGTCACGATAGTCTTGCGGCTGCCGCTCGAAGAGCTCCCAACTGGGCATGTTCACCACGCGCGCCGCAACGCCCCGCCGGGCCAGCAATTCTCGTGCTCCCAAAGCCACGTGTACCTCAGACCCGCTGGCGATGATGATGATCTCGGGCTGGTCGCTTTCCGCTTCGGCCAGGATGTAAGCGCCACGGGCCAGAGCATCCGCCGGGGCCAGTTTTGTTCTGTCCAGAGTCGGGAGGCTTTGGCGGGTGAGGGCCAGGGCTACCGGTCCCTGGCGGCGAGTCAGGGCCACGCGCCAGGCCTCCACGGTCTCGTTAGCGTCGGCCGGGCGGATGACGGTGAGACCGGGAACGGCTCGCAGGGAAGCCAGTTGCTCGATAGGCTGGTGAGTGGGGCCGTCCTCGCCGATGCCGATGCTATCGTGGGTGAAAACGTAGACCACGGGCAATTCCATCATCGCCGCCAGGCGGATGGCCGGGCGCATGTAATCAGAGAAGACGAGGAAAGTACCGCCGTAAGGAATCACCCCACCGTGTAGAGCCAGGCCGTTGAGAATGGCCCCCATCACGTGCTCGCGCACGCCGAAGTGCAGATTGCGCCCGTGGGGGGTATCGGCCGCAAAATCGCCAAGCCCCTTCAGATAGGTATTGTTCGAGGGAGCCAGGTCCGCTGAGCCACCGATAAGCGTAGGCAGGCGCGGGGCCAGAGCGTTGAGGGTCTTGCCAGACGCGACGCGGGTGGCGATGGGGCCGTCTTCCGGCTTGAACACCGGCAGGTCGGCATCCCACCCCGGTGGCAGTTCACCGTTCATGATCATCTGCCATTCGGCGGCCAGGTCAGGGTAAGCGGCGGCGTAAGCTTCAAATCGCTTCTGCCAATCTGCTTCCCAATCATGACCGCGCTTCACAGCCTGGCGAAAGTGGACCAGCGCCTGGTCCGGGATGAAGAAAGGCGGCTCCTCGGGCCAGCCCAGGTTCTGTTTGGTCAACCGTACCTCTTCCTCCCCCAGTGGTGCACCATGTACCTCTGCCGTATCCTGCTTGTGAGGACTGCCGAAGCCGATATGCGTGCGGGCGATGATCAGCGAGGGGCGCGTCGTCTCGGCCTGAGCGGCGCGGATGGCATCGGCGATGGCCCTCAAGTCGTAGCCATCCACATATTGGACGTGCCAGCCATAGGCCTGGAAACGGGCACCGACATCCTCGGTGAAGGTCAGGTCGGTACTACCCTCAATGGAGATGTCGTTGTCGTCGTACAGGTAAATCAGCTTGCCCAGGCGCAAGTGACCGGCCAGGGAAGCCGCCTCGTGAGATACGCCCTCCATCAAATCCCCGTCGCTGACAATAGCGTAAGTAAAGTGGTCTACAATGGTGTGGCCAGGACGATTGAAGTGCGCAGCCAGGAAGCGCTCGGCGATGGCCATGCCCACACCGGTAGCGAAGCCCTGCCCCAATGGTCCGGTGGTGACCTCTACGCCGGGGGCCAGGCCATGCTCCGGGTGACCAGGCGTGCGGCTACCCCACTGCCGAAAGTTCTTGAGCTCGTCCAGGGGCAGGTCATAGCCGGTGAGGTGTAACAGGCTGTAGAGGAGCATCGAACCATGCCCTGCCGAGAGGACAAAGCGGTCGCGGTCGGGCCAGGACGGATTGGCCGGATTGTGTTTGAGAAACTGCGTCCACAACACGTAGGCCATGTCCGCCGTGCCCATGGGCATACCCGGGTGTCCAGAGTTGGCTTTTTGGATGCCGTCTATGGCCAGCATGCGGATAGTGTTGATGCACAGGTAGTCTAGGTCATTGTGGTTACGTGTCATGGGGTCACTCCTTGTTTACATTTTTGAGTCCACTCAGGTGACTGTCACCTGATGCCGATATAGGATACCACAATTCGCGGAAAAGCGAAAGCCTGCTTTGCATCACAAATCACACGAATAACCCGAATGACGCGCATCTCGTCCGAGGTTTATGGAAGAACATTCGTGAAATTTGTCAATTCGTGCCATTCGTGATAACCTTGTGAGTCAGGAGGGCGTTGGTGTTCGTCGGTGAGAAGCTAACGGTCGAAGCCATCAAGCGGGGATTGCCCACCAGGCTGATCGGAAGACGGGTGATTGTGTATCCTCGCATTGGCTCTACAAACGACGAGGCAAAACGGCTGGCCGAGGCTGGCGAACCAGAGGGCACGCTGATCATCGCCGATGAGCAAACAGCGGGGCGCGGGCGTCTGCAGCGTTTATGGTGGGCTCCGGCGGGCACGGCCCTGCTGATGAGTCTGATTTTTCGTCCTGACCTGGCCCCGCACCAGGCACAAAGGTTGACCATGCTCTGTTCGCTGGCCATTTGCGAGGCCATCGCCGGAACAACGGGGTTAGCGCCCGTCGTGAAATGGCCCAACGACGTGCTCCTGCGCGGACGCAAGGTGTGTGGTATCCTCACCGAACTGGGCTTCGAGGGCCCGCGACTGACTTACGCTGTGGTGGGTATGGGCATCAACGTCAACGTGGACTTCAGCGGGGCAGGGGAATTGGCCAGCACGGCCACCAGCCTGGCCCAGGAACTGGGCCATGAGGTCTCACGACTGGAGCTGCTGCGGGCCATCCTGGTGGATATTGATGAGCGGTATACGCGGCTGCGCACCGGGAAAAGTCCCCACGCCGAATGGGCGGCGCGGCTGGCAACCACGGGACAGCGGGTGGTCGTCACCACTCCCGGCGAGCAATTGTGCGGCGTCGCCGAAGGGGTGGACGACGACGGAGCGTTGCTCTTACGGGATGAAAACGGGTTGCTGCGGCGCATCCTGGCCGGGGACGTCACCTTGCGCACATGATGTAGGGCAAGCCGTCAGCTTGTCTTACTTGACATTTCCCCGCTTTCGGGGTATGCTAAACTCAGGTATCCGTTTGACCTTCCCGTAGGTTCTGGAGAGGCTGCTGAAAAACTCCACCTCACGCAAAGACGCAGAGACGCAAAGAATCGCAAGATGCTCAAGTATTTCTTTGCACTATTCTTGGCGTTCTTGGCGGCTTTGCGCGAGAATTGTCATTTTTTCAGCATCCTCCTGAACCTGCGGGAGGGTGAAGGATTATGCAGAAGGAGGGCAACAATTATGCTGCAATCACTGGATCCCCGGATTCGGCTGGCCCTGGCCTTATTGGTTTTCCTCAACGTGACCGTCTTTGGCTGCCTGTGCCTGCTGTTCACTGGCAAGATAGTGCCATAGAGAAACCCCCGCCGCAAGCGGGGGGCTGTCACCACTCAAGCTGTCACTGACCCCCCTACTGCGTGAGGGGCTTGTATCTTTATTAAAGCTCCCGCCGCAGGCGTGGGCTATCACCGCTCACACGGTGCTTCAGGCAATTGCTTTAATAAAGTCGGTGAGAGCCGTATGCTTTCACCGACTTTTAATTGCCGTACACAGATGCAAAAGCGAGGTAGCAGATGACACCCAAACGCGACCATATTTCTGGCTGCGTTGGGTGCTGGCCAACGCGTTGGGGGAGGCGATAGGGCTGAGCGCTGTGCTCCTGGTGGGGTTCGGTGTTCTCGACCCCCGCCTGGAGAGGCTGAGCGGGGCGTGGCCAGCGATGTTGAGCCTGGCCGCCAGCGTTGCACTTGTCTACTCCGGATGGTAGAAAATCACCTGCGATTTGTTGAGCAGAAGCAATTCCCTGTGCGAGGGGATCGGGGTTTTCGAGGGACGTAGGGGGAAGAGCGAGACTTGCGAGATGGGAATAAACGTGGTGGTCATGGCATCGAACATGTCGCGGACGCGCATTTCGCCACCCAGGTGGAAAGTGGCCCGCAGGATGAGGGCGGCGGTGTAGGCAATCACCCGTTCCTCTTTTTTGAGCAAGCCAATCTCGGCCCTGTCCGTTTCGTCAACCAGGTAGATGGCAATGATGTCGCGTTTATCCACGATGACTTCGTCGCGGGAGAAAGCACCCAGAACGCAATCCGGGACCAGGGATGCTATAGACACCGGGTGCATGAATATGTATCCCCGATCTGCACTGTTCAAATCATCGAGGAGCTTGCCCAGGGGTTCGATTTCTCCGGTGAAAAGAAACTGGGTAGTATAAACCTCCGCCTTGCAAGTACGGCGCGGTGGACCGCCACTCACATCCATGTGAAAACCTCTCCTCTCATTGTAGGACAAGCTTATGAACTTTAAAATTTTAATTTGCTGTACTATTCAGGGGTCACTGCTTCGCCGCCCGTCAAAGCCTGCCCTGAGCGCAGCGAAAGGGCAGTGAAGCAATCCCCCAGCAGTCAACAGGTAGATTGCTTCGGGCACTTCGTGCCCTCGCAGTGACAGAAATGATTTTGTGGCGGCGGCGAAGCCGCCGCCATGGACTACAGGGTGCGTTTCAGTTTCGGGGCAGGTTTGTCCCGTAGCAGCCAACCGCTGCTGCGTCCTGAGCCCGCTGAAGACGGCCCCCAGCACCGCGCAGGCCCACTGTCGTGACCGGGGTTGCGCGGTAAGAAACCGCGCCTACCTATTCTGGGGGGATGGGAGAAGTCTCCGAGGCCAGGGCACAGCAGCAACTCGCCCCCAAAGTGAAATACACCTTGGACTACACGCCTATTTGCCGGAATCGGACTTTTGTGCTAGAATAACCATTGCATGGTGAGCGTAGCCGAGAGGCCTAAGGCATCTGGTTGTGGCCCAGAAGACCGTGGGTTCGAATCCCACCGCTCACCCCAGCCCCGCCCTTCCGCAGCAGATCAGAAACCTGCGGGAGGGTTTAGTCCCGCGCCTGTAGCTCAATGGATAGAGCGGCTGACTTCGAATCAGTAGGCTGGGGGTTCGAGTCCCTCCAGGCGCGCCTTTTCATTTTTACCCCAATCTCCCCAATGCCTCTCGCATCCTCGCCAGCGCCCGCTCGATATTTTCCAGTGAGTTAGCGTACGACAGACGCAGGTATCCCTCTCCATAATGGCCAAAGGCCGTGCCAGGCAATACGGCAACCCCTGCTTCGTCCAACAGATAAGCCGCCAGCTCCGCTGCGGTCCTGCCAAACGATTTCACATTGGGGAAAACGTAGAACGCCCCCTGTGGCTTGAGGCAGGTGATGCCCGGTATGGTGTTCAGCCCCATCACGATAACATCCCGGCGCTGCCGGAATTGGGCGACCATTTTATCCACGTCGCCTTGCGAGCCGGTGAGGGCAGCCAATCCCGCGTGTTGGGTGAAAGTCGCCGTGCAGCCGATAGAGTTGGTCAGCAGCAAGGCCACAGCCTCGGCAAGTTGGGTAGGCATGACTCCGTAACCCAGCCGCCAGCCGGTCATGGCGTAGGTCTTGCTGAAGCCATCCAGCAGCACGGTGCGCTCCAACATCCCCGGCAGTGAGATGATACTCGTGTGCTCGCCGTCGTACACCAGCCGCGAGTAAATCTCGTCGCTCAGCACCCAGGTATCGTGGGCCCGCGCGGCCCTGGCGATGCGTTCCAGGTCCTGCCAGGGGATGACGCTGCCGGTGGGATTGGACGGTGAGTTGAGGATGATGAGTCGCGTCCGGTCCGAAAGGGCCTCCTCGAAGGCTGCCATATCGAAGCTGAAGCCGTTTTCCTCCGACAGTGGGACCGGACGGGGCACTGCTCCCAGAAAGCGGGTCACCGACTCGTAGGTGGGGAAGCCAGGATCGGGGTAGATCACCTCGTCGCCGGGTTCGAGCAGGGCCAGCATGGGAAAGAAAATCACCGGCTTGCCACCCGGCATGATGACCACGTTCTCCAGTCCGACCTCCACTCCGCGGGTGCGGCTGATTTCTGCAGCCACGGCAGCACGCAGTTCAGGGATGCCTGGCGGCGGGTTGTAACGGGTCAGGCCAGTGGTAATGGCCCGGATACCAGCCAGCGTTGCGCTGGGCACAGCATCAAAGTCCGGCTGACCAACCTCCAGATGGATGATGTCGCGCCCCTGCGCTTCCAGCGCCTGGGCGCGGGCCAGCATCTCGTATGCGCCCTCACCTTTGAGCCAGCTCATGCGTTCTGCGAGTCTCACGACGCCCTCCTTCGCTTATAATACCGGTTGCCCTTGAAACGACCACGTCTCTCACCGCCGAGAGCGCAGAGGCCGCTGAGGTTTTCTTGAAAAACCCTGCGTTCTCCGCGTCCTCTACGGTAAGTAGCTGTGGTCTATCTGGTTTCCGGTACAAAACGTAGCGGCCGACCGCTGCTGCGCCCTGAGTGGAATCGAAGGGTGTCGGCCTTATAAGCGGGCAGAGCCTGTCCTGAGATGTCCTAAATCGTGTCAAGTCCGAAGAACGGGCTTGAATCGCACCT
>JANLFX010000123.1 GCA_024653325.1 Anaerolineae bacterium | reverse complement strand
CGGCGCAGGCCGACGCCCGACCGAAGGCCTCCAGGTGCGACCTCGGTCGCGATTCCTTCAGGGTCCCGACTAGCAGATTATTCTCTTAAAGTTCATAAGCTTGTCCTACCAGAAAGCCTTGACATTGCAGGCTAACTGTGGTATCTTAACCTTGAACTTTGAACTCCGAACTTTGAACCACCTGCACTTAAGGAGGCAGTGAAATGGGCGAGGAAATGGTCGGCAAAGTGACGCATTACTACACCCGTCTTGGCGTGGCTGCCGTCGAGTTGACTGGCGAGCTGAAATTGGGTGATACCATCCGCATCCTGGGACACAGCACCGAATTCGAGCAGGTTGTCCGGTCCATGCAATTAGAACACGAAAACATCGCCGTTGGGAAGGCTGGCCAGTTGATCGGGCTGGAAGTCGCCGAGCGGGTCCGCCCAGGTGACAGGGTGTTCAAGCTGGCGTGAGCGGGAAGATTCTCAACCAGGTACGCGAAACTATCGAACACTATCACCTGCTGGATGATGGCGAGACGGTTGTTGTCGGCGTGTCCGGCGGGCCTGATTCACTATGCCTGCTCCACATCCTGCGCCAACTGAGCACCGAGTTCGACCTGCGCTTGCACGTCGCTCACCTGCACCATCGCATCCGGGGTGAGGACGCCGACGCCGACGCCGCTTTCGTGGCCGCCCTGGCGCAGGAGTGGGGGTTGCCGTGCACAGTGGAGACCAGAGACGTGCCGGCTATGGCCCGCGAAAAGAAACTGGCCGTCGAAGAGATGGCCCGTCTGACCCGTTACGCCTTCCTGGCTCGTCTGGCCCACCACATCGGCGCGGGCAAAATCGCCGTGGGCCACAACGCCGACGATCAGACCGAAACCGTGCTTATGCACTGGCTGCGTGGTTCCGGTCTGGCCGGATTGCGAGGCATGCTGCCCCTGACCCCCTTGCGGCAGCTTCGCCTGCATCTGGCCGATCCTGACCTGGAGCTTGAGAGCTGGCACCTGTACCTCATCCGTCCGTTGCTGGAAGTGACCCGTGCGGACATCGAGGCCTATTGTGCCGCCCACGGCTTGCAGCCGCGCTTCGACCGCTCCAACCTGGACACAACCTATTACCGCAATCGTCTGCGCCACGAACTCCTGCCCCTTTTGGAGACCTATAACCCCGCCATTCGCCAGGTATTGCGGCGCAGTGCGCGGGTGATCACCGATGATTACGCCTTGTTGAGAGCGGAGATGCGATGGGCCTGGCGGCAGGTGGTGCTGACCGAGGACAGGAGAGCCATCACCTTCGATCTGGATTGCTGGCGAGAGCTACCCACCAGCCTGCAACGCGCTACCCTGCGCGAGGCCATCCACCGTCTGCGGCGCAGCCTGCGCAACATCAATTTCGTGCACGTAGAAGACGCTATGCTCGTCGCCCGTGAGAAGCCTACCGGCTCCCAGGCCACCCTGCCCCGCGGACTGATGCTCACCCTGGGCTATGATACTTTCGTCGTGGCTGATGCCGACTACATCCCGCCACCAGACTGGCCAGCGCTTACCGTGTCGTCGTTGCCGCTGAACATCCCTGGTGTGACCCCGTTGCCGGATAGCCCGTGGCGGGTCGTGGCGAGGGTTGTTCCGCGTCACAAATTGCCCGCCTGGTGGGTGGACAATACCGATCCGTGGCAGGCCTTTCTCGATTTTGAAGTTGTGGGCCGGGAATTGATATTGCGGCGGCGTGAGCCCGGTGACCGCTTCTGCCCCCTGGGTCTGGGAGGCGACCAGAAACTGGTGGGCGACTTCCTGATCAACGCCAAGGTGCCCCGCGTCTGGCGCGACTTGGTGCCCATCGTTGCCTCCCCGCATCACATAGTATGGATAGCCGGCTGGCGGGTAGACGAGCGGGCGCGGGTGACGATGGATACAGAGCGGGTATTGCATCTGGCATTCCGCCGCTGATATTGCCTGATCATACTTGGCAAATCTTCGCCCTCCAGACGCACGAACGTAGAGACCTGCAGTCAGGCAGGAAGCGATTTCTCTCACCTCGACACAACGCTCGGCTGAAGCAAAGTGCAATATTTGTCTAACAAATTGATAGTGCTTGACGAAATTAGTTTTGCCTGCTATAATGCAATTTGACTGACATTTCCATTCTTGGATCCTGGAGGTGCTGCATGATTACCGCCAAAATAGGACGCCGGGGACAGTTTGCTCTTCCCCGCCCTGTCCGCCGCGCCCTTGGCCTGCGTGAAGGGGATCGAGTGTTGTTGGTGCCAGACGGCGATCGGGTCATTTTACGCCCTTTGCTCCAGACCTTACTCGATTTGCGCGGCAGTGTTCCAGTCTCAGGTGAACAGGATTTCTCAAGTATTCGCCAGCAGGTGCTTATTGAGCAGGCCAAAAAGGCGGCAAAGATAATGAGGACCGAGCGCATTTTTGCCGATGCTAATCTTTTCCTGCGCTTTCTGACCAACGACATTCCTGAGCAAGCTGAGGCCGTGGAGGCTCGTTCCGCCGGGCCACAAAAGGCGAACTCACCCTTGCCACCAATAGCCTGATCATCGCCGAGATCGTCTGGACACTGGAATCGTATTATGCTCTACCCAGGCCTGAAGTCCAGCGATGTCTGCTGGCTATCCTGAACACACCCGGCCTGGAGATTGCCGACCGGGATGTTCTGTGGCAAGCTGCGTTTTGGTATGTCGAAAAGAATGTGGATGTCATTGACGCTTTCAACGCGGCTTGGATGTTCTCTCAGGGGGTGTCGGTTGTCTGCACATTTGACCACAAGCATTTTGCGCGCTTCGAGGGCATCACGGTTTGTACGCCTGGGGAAGACAGTCCATGACACAGGCTCCCGGGTCCTATCTCACTGACCATCCCTTCGGTTGCTACCATCTTGGCGAGGGTCTTCTGTCCCTGCCAGGTGCACAACTTTAGTTGGAATACCTCATCATCAGCAAAGAAGGTGATTGTTAACACTGGGGAAGGGACGACCTTGGAACTCACCAGCCTGATCGAAAGCCTGCTTTTCGTCGCCGATGCGCCGGTGACGCCCGCCCAACTCGCTGCCGCCCTCGATGTCGAACCGAAAGCGGTGGAAACGGCGTTGGACCAACTGGCAGTAGATTATCAACGCCGGGGCCTGCGCCTGCAACGCAAGGGCGGGCGCGTGCAACTGGTCACCGCGCCGGAGGCGGCTCCTGCCGTCGAACGTTTCCTGGGCCTGGAGTTGAACAGCAAGCTCTCGCCTGCCGCCCTGGAAACCCTGGCCATTGTCGCTTACCGGCAACCCGTCACCCGCGCCCAGGTGGAGGCTATCCGGGGGGTGAACTCCGACGGCGTGTTACGTACCCTGATCAACAAAGGTCTCATCGAAGAGGTAGGCCGTCTGGAACAAGCAGGGCGGCCTATCGTCTATGGCACCACTTTTGAGTTTCTCCAATACTTCGGCTTGCAGGACCTGCGCGAACTTCCTCCCCTGGATTTGGATGCAAAAGATACACAAAGTGCTTGACATTGCCCAATAAAGCTTTTATAATGGGGCTATCAAGATCAGTCCTTTTAACAATGCTTAAGAGCCTATTCCAAAAGTTCGTAGTAGCGACTTCAGTCGTTCTGAAAGCGACTAAAATCGCCACTACGGCCACTTACCAACATTCAAGGAAGGGGGCTGCCATGGTGGGGACAGCGGGTGTAGTGACCATCGCTTTGTTGACGCTGATCATCGGCTTCGTGATCGGCTGGCTGGTGGAATGGATCATAGATAACCAGTACCGGCGTATGAGAGAGCTACAAGTTGCTCTGAAGCACCGTGAGGAAAGCAGCACTGTTGAGCTTCACGCCGTATCCCAGGCCGCAGGAACCGGCGAAGAGGAGTTCGCGCGCACTTTTCGCGAGTTCCTCTCCGAACGCGAGGAAGAAGTCCGTTCCCTGCGGGCGGAATTGAAGGAGCAGGAATCCAGGTACGAAGAACTGGAAGCTCGCTTTGAAGCCTACATGGCGACCCACCCCGATGATCTGACAGCCATCAAGGGCATAGGCCGCATCTACCAGTGGAAACTGCGCGACGGGGGCATCAGCACCTATCAGCAGTTGGCTGCTACCACACCAGAACGCATCCGCGAGATCCTTGATGTCCCCGCCTGGCGTAAAGTGAACCCCGAATCCTGGATCGAGCAGGCACGGGTGCTGGCCAGACGCAGTGAATCCGGCTCTAAAGACTCCTGACTCGGGGAGGCGTATGGTGAGAGCACCCATTTTGCCCGACGAGGAGGAGATTCGCAAGAAAAAAAGCCTGGTGCTGGTGGTGGCTCTGTTGTTAGTTCCCATACTTTTAGGGTTGTACACGCTCAGCGTGGTGTGGGGCCAGCCTGGTGGGACGCCCCCTCCGCCGGTGGTAGCCGGTGCAACATCTACTCCCTCGGCCACGAGCACGCCCACAGCCACCCCGCTGTCCATATCCACTTCTACTTTAACACCCACAGCGACTCCCTCTCCCACGGCAACGGCCACACCAACCCCATCGCCTATCCCGACTTTGACTCCTACCCCCGTGCAGGACGTGGTCATTGTCACCCCCCAAGACGGCGAGACTGTGAATCCCGATCGGCTGCCCGTGGAGGGCACGGCGTCACCGGGGGCGACTATACAAGTCTACGTGGATGAGGAACTGGCAGGCACCACCGTCACCGATGAGGCGGGGCACTGGGAAGTCGTACCTGTGGAGCCACTGGTCGAGGGGAAACATACCATTACCGCGAAAATGCTCGACGAGAAGGATGCGGTGGTCTCGTCCGACTCCGTGAGTATCACCGTGGTAGCCGGATTATTGCCCATCACTGGCGGAACCACCCCGGATTAAATTTTGACCCGGGTCATAACGCCGGAGACTTTTCATAGCCCGATGGCTTTCACCGTCGGGCTTTTGTTGCAGGATGAGATACCATCTCATCCCAACTCGACTGTGGAGGAAGCCAATGGTCACTTACGACCACGAAACCTACCTTTCCCCTTTCACCTGGCGCTATGGCAGCGATGAGATGCGAGCTATCTGGTCGGAGATCCATCGGCGACGGCTGTGGCGACGGGTGTGGGTCGCACTGGCGACAGCACAGGCGGCTGCTGGATTGGTTACCGACGAGGAGCTGGCCGACATTCAGGCGCATCAGGATGAAATAGACCTGGCCCGCGCCCATGAAATCGAGGCCGAGATCGGTCACGACCTGATGGCTGAACTGCGTACCTTCGCCGCTCAGTGTCCCGTGGGCGGGGGACGGCTGCACCTGGGAGCGACCAGCGCCGACGTCCAGGACAACGCCGAGGTGCTGCGCGTCCGCGAGGCGTTGACGTTAATTCACAGCCGCCTGCTGGATTTGCTGGCCGCGTTCGCGGCTCAGATCGAGCGCTGGGCCGATTTCCCCTGCCTGGCCTATACTCACCTCCAACCTGCCGAACCGACGACCGTGGGTTATCGGCTGTGCATTTACGCCCAGGACCTGCTGGCGGATCTGAAAGCAGTACGCCGGATAAGAGCAGAATTGCGCGGCAAAGGGTTCAAGGGCGCAGTAGGCACAAGTGCTTCGTATGCAGTCCTGCTGGAGGACAGCGAGGTAACGCCACGGCAAATGGAGCAGCAGGCGCTTACCGCCCTCCTGGGCCTGGAAGCCGTGCCGGTCAGCGGTCAGGTTTACCCCCGCAAACAAGACTTAGAGGTGCTCAATGGGCTGGCCGGCATCGCCCAATCCCTGCACAAATTCGCTTTCGATCTGCGGGTGCTCCAGGCTTCACCTTACGGAGAATGGCGTGAACCTTTCGGCCAGCAGCAGGTCGGCTCGTCCGCGATGCCCTTCAAACGCAATCCGGTCACGGCGGAGAAAATATGCTCCCTGGCCCGTTTCGTGGCCGCTTTGCCCCGTGTTGCCTGGGATAATGCCGCCAATTCGCTTCTGGAACGCACACTGGACGATTCCGCCAACCGCCGGCTGATCTTGCCGGAAGCTTTCCTGGCCGTGGATGAAATGCTGCTCAGCGCGCGGCGCATCGTCGCTGGTCTGACCGTGAACGAGGAGGCCGTGGCCCGTAACCTGGCAGCGTACGGCGTTTTCGCCGCCAGTGAGCGATTGCTGATGGCCCTGGTCCGCGCCGGCGCCGATCGCCAGGCGATGCACGAGCGAGTCCGCATCCACAGCATGGCCGCCTGGGCCGCGGTTGAACGAGGGGAACCCAACCCGCTGGTGGCATTGCTTTGTGCAGACAAGGCCATCACCGCTTACCTCCCGCCATCGCAGGTGGAAGAAGCCCTGGACGCAGGGGGATACGTTGGCGACGCCCCCCATCGCTGCCGGGCATTTCTGGCGGAACTGCGCGCGGCCATTTAGCGGTATGCCGAGAGGGATGGTTCATCATTCTGGCGGAAATAGGTTTACACTTTTGAAGCCCTGAAAAAATTCTCAAGAGAAAATAGCCCCGCCTTGTGCCCAGATTCAGTGGGTAAATCAGCCCCCACTGTTTTTCCGTTCGTTTTTTGGCTTGGGCGACTTCTCTGTCAACGAATATCCAACGAATAAACGAATAGACCGCGATGCTGACCATTCGTTTATTCGTTCCACCATTCGTTGACAGTATGTTGCCCGACAAAGTGTCAACCCATTCTGAACCATCCCTGCCGAGAATTGTATAATTGTAGGGGCGCAGCATGCTGCACCTCTACCTGTCCAGGGTGTTTTGGCAAAGCAGGCAAGCTGTGATACAATAGCAAACCTATTCCAGAACACCAGGAGGAAGCCATGCGCGTCGAACTCATTGCCATCACCCGGTATTTGCATGGGAATGGCTCGCCAGAGGAATTGATCGAACACGCCGGGCGGGTGTGCTATCGCAGCGAAGCCCAGGGCGACACCGGGGCTTTCATCCAACGCCGTATCCACGAAGGCCACGAATCTATCATCGAACACGCCAGCGCGACCTTCGAGATCAGCGGGATTTCGCGGGCATGCAGTCACCAACTGGTCAGACACAGACTGGCCAGCTACAGCCAAGAATCGCAGCGCTATGTTGATATGTCGGATGCTGAGTTTGTTGTGCCGGACTCCATTGCCGCCAACCGGGAGGCACAAGCCGTCTGGGACGCATTCATAGTCCGGGCTCAAGATGCTTACCGGACCCTGCGCCAGCTAGGGATACGGAAAGAGGATTGTCGCTTCCTGTTGCCCAACGCCACGGCCACGCGCATTGTGATGACGATGAATTTCCGGGAACTGCGTTATTTCATCAAGCTGCGCGGTTTGAACCCGGCTGCCCAATGGGAGATCCGCGAGCTGGCCAATCGGATTCTCGATTTAGTTTACGAACAAGCTCCTTCCGTATTTCAGGATTTGATTGATGCCCGAGCGTCTCAGTCTTGACGAGTACTTCATGGCCATCGCCCGCGTGGTGGCCCAGCGCGCGACCTGTTTGCATCGCCGTGTAGGGGCAGTGATCGTGCAGGGCAAGCAAATCGTGTCCACCGGATACAACGGGGCCCCTGCCGGACATCCCCATTGTTTGGACATCGGTTGTGCCCGTGAAGGCGTACCCTCTGGACAGCGTTCGGAACTATGCCGCGCGGCCCATGCTGAACAAAACGCTATTAACTTCGCCGCCCGATATGGGATCAGCATCGAGGGGGCAACGCTTTACACCACCTGCTATCCCTGCTCATGGTGTGCCAAATCCATCGTTAACGCGGGTATCGTGCGCGTGGTCTACGCCGATGACTACCCCGACCCGCTGGCCAAAGAGATACTGTCCTCTATCCACGTAGAGCGTCTGCTAGAGTAGAAGGCTCACCACCCTGCCGTATAGAAGGGAAAGCCATCCCAGTCCCCGCTTTCTGTAGCCGCGCTTTCCATAGCGCGAAGCCTATACGCGGTATGGAAACCGCGCCTACCGTGGCTGTTAACTTGATGCCTATATGGATAAACGGTCACAGTCCCCCTGCTTCGCAGGGGGTTGAGGGTTTAGGTAGGGTAAAAAATAAAGAGCCGAGGTGAACTCGGCTCTTTTGCCTCAGATAGCATACGTGGGCCCTCAGGTTCCTGTGCCAACTGCCTCACCTGATGTGGTGGTCGCCGAGACGGCGGGCGCTGCCGGAACGGCCGCTTCTTCTCGTGGCTGAGGTTCCCGCCCAATCGCTCGGGCCACACTATCCAGCCACTCGTAGGCGAAGTTCTGGCGGAACCCGGCCAGACAAGCCACCAGTGCGGGGAACCAGCGCACTGCTGTTGTGGTAGTTGTCGTCCCACTTTCCACAATGAGCACCCCGGCCATAAACAGCAGGTGAATAACCCCACCAAGAATGATGCCCATGATAGGCTGCGTCAGATACCACATGGTGTGCTGTTTGTCGAAATCCTGGTCCCTGGCCACATGCTTCCACAGACTCCACAGCCCACCAACCACTCCACCGATCCCTCCCCAGATCAAAGTGATCAGCATAGGCTGCAGGTTCACGCTGAAATCAGCAAATGTCATTCCAGTAACTACCAGCAGCCAGCTTGACAATGGTTGGGAGAAAATAACCCCTGCCAGAAGCACTATAAACCACCCGATTTCGTAGATCATGAGCGGATAAGCGTGGCTCGAGGTTTCCTGAGCGATGCGTTGCCGGCGCTCCAGCATCATCTTGACCTGGGCCACCTTGAACATGGCGAGATCATACTGGCGAGGCCGTTCCTGCACGATGTCCTGAGCATCCCGTAACAAAGCCAGGGCGATGTTCACATTAGAATCCGTGCTTAATTCCTTGGGAACGCGAGAGAATAGGGTGTCAATTTCTCTCTCCAGGGCTTCCAACCGTTTGAGGCCAATGGCCTTTAAGACCTCCTCCTGGGTGCGCAATGGCGAGGGTTGTTCCTCGGGTCCCACTTCCGGGGGAGGCGCTTCCTTTGGCTCACCGGCACCCGGTCCAGGCGTTTCCTCAGCCCATTTTTCTCTGGCCATGGACATGGCATCGTACAACAGGCCGCGGATTTTCAAGTCATAGGCCTCGGCCTCAGGCTTCTCTTTTGGGGGTGGGACTGCTGCCTCGGCCACCACAGGAGCTAAAGGGGGAACGACGGAGGGAGGTGGAGGTGGCTCTTCGACTGCAACGGGAGCCGGCGGCGCGGCGACGCCTTCCTCGCCGGAGGGACGGCGGGCGGCCCACTCAGGGATCACAGGCTCAGCCGGACGCTCGGTTTTGGGAGGGATATAGGCCAGTTCCTTTTTGCTGGGCACCACGACTGGCCCGGCGATAGCTTCCTCAACTGCGACCGGGCTTGGGCCACCGGCTATCGCTTCTTCATCCAACAAACTTTCCATCTCAGGCGTTAATGCCCCACCGCCTGGGGCCGGTTGGACCGGGGAGACGACACCCGCACCTGGTAGAGCGACCTCACTTGGCACGCCGCCAAAGAGAATGTCCATGCCTTTGCCCTTGACACTTGCTCGTTTACTCGCCATTGATGATCACCTCCGCTAGGGTTCGATACGCCATGGCCCCATCATGGCGGTGTGCGTACTCCAGGATGGACTGGTGGGCCACCGGCGCCTCGGCAAACTTAATACTGCTCTTGATCACCACATCAAACACTTTCTGCCCGAAAACAGAACGTAGCTCTTCTAAAACCTCGCGGGCGTGGATGGTCCGCGGGTCATACATCGTGCCCAGGATACCCAAAATCTCCAGGCGAGGATTTAGCTTAGCCTTGACTTTCTCGATAGTCTGTAACAGAACGCGCATCCCGCGCATAGCCAGGAATTCACATTGTACGGGGATCAATACCTCGTCGGCAGCGGTGAGGGCATTGATGGTCAACAGGCCCAGTGAGGGTGGCGTGTCAATCAGGATGTAATGATAGCGGTCTTGAACGGTGACCAGATGCTCTTTGAGAACGTATTCGCGGCCAATGGCCGAAATGAGCTCCATTTCAGCGGCGGCCAGGTCAATGCTGGAAGGTACAACGTCCAGATGCGTGCGCACAGGATGGATGGTGCTTTCCAGGGTCACATCGCGGACATCTACAATGACCTCATAGATGCCCTTGTCCAGGTCATAGGAATTGATGCCGAACCCAGCCGACAAAGCGGATTGGGGATCCAGATCTATGAGCAAGGTGTCACGTTCTCGTTCGGCGAGTGCGGCTCCCAAATTGATAACCGTTGTTGTCTTGCCTACGCCGCCCTTCTGGTTGGCGACAGCGATCACCCTGGCCATGCTCCCCTCCCCATCGGCGCAGCGATTGTACTTAACTTAATTATACCACATAAGTGAGCAAAAGTCACCTCCAAATTCGCGCTTATTGTAGCATCTTTCGGTCATTTTGACAAGAAGGGCTTTGGATAAATTGGATGGGCGAAGGCACTGCCTGCGCCTACCCTCTTCGTCTACCTACCTCGACATTGTTAGATTTGCCGTGTGGTGACTACCTCACCCATCCCCACCC
>JANLFX010000122.1 GCA_024653325.1 Anaerolineae bacterium | reverse complement strand
CCCGTCTCGGGGGCGTCCCATACAGGAAATGCCCTCTTTTTGACACGGTTTTGCGTCTAAAGCCTGTCGGAGAAGGTTCGCGTAGGGCGGCTTTCCATAGCCTCCACAATGGCGGCAGGTTTGGAAACCTGCTACAAGGGGTTCTCCGACGAACTCCTAGCTTCCGTGGACAGCCCTACGGCAATTGAAAGACGTACACCTCCCCCCCACTGGCATCGCGCAAAGTAGCCACGTCACCGGACTCGGCCCATACCGCTGTGGTCTGCCCCCAGTAGAGGTCCGTCACCGAGTTCTGTCCCGCTCCAGTGTGCACGCGCACACTCCCCCCCGCCCCCAGGAACAGGTCTGGAAAAGTGAATACATGTCCCTGAGCATCACTGAGAGTCCAATCCTTCAGCCGGACTGGGCGCTCGCCGTTGATGATAATCACCATTTCGACAGCCAGGTCGCCCCGGCCCAACACATCGCTGATGCGCACTTGACCCACGGCCACAGGCGAGACAAGAGGTCCAGGCGTGGGGGTATCCAGCGCTGCAGGTGAGGTCGAAGTGGGAAGCGGCGAGGTCTCCGTAGGCAGCCCTCCCACGGGGATGATGAGTTCCTGCCCTTCGTAGATCAGGTTGGGATCGGTAATACCGTTAGCGCGCATGATGTCCGTAGCCGGTACGTCAAACTTCTCGGCGATACCGGACAGGGTATCGCCTTTCTCCACCACGTAGATAACCATATCGCTGCTGGGGGTAGAAGCTGGCGTCACCGCTGTCACATGTGCGGTCAGCGTCGCCGTGGCCTGACGCTCGACAACTGCAACCGGTCCTCGCTTGCCACGTACCCACTCTACAACCAACACCACCGAGAGAGTGATCAGCAACGAAATCCAGGCGTTGACCACGATCAAAAAGACGGCCTGTCTGGTAGTGATTCCCCTGCCCTGGACACGGGGTTGGATACCCTCGTAATCCTCCTCGTATTCCGCCGCCATGGAGCGCACCGCGCTTACCGGCTCCAACGCCCGGGGTTGCGCCTCCTCGTAATCCCAGCCATGACCCCGAACCGGGAAGCCTTTACCATCCCCCACTTCTTTAGGATCGCCCTGCACCTCTGATCCCATGTGAGACCTCCTCCCTCAATCCGGCAAAACCCTACCGCTTGATTGTATGATACCACAACTTGCCCTAACGAGCAAAGTGTAGGACAAACTTAAGCTTGTCCTACAGGCATTTGTCTTTTCGGGCCAATGGGTGTATAATTTTTTCCAACAAGTAGGTTGGGAGGTTGGAAAGATGCCAGTCTATGTGTATCAATGCAACACTTGCGGCATGACTTTCGAACGTCGGCAGTCTATCACCGAAGAGCCTCTGCGAGACTGCCCAGAATGTGAAGGCCAGGTACATCGGGTGATCCAGCCGGTGGGGGTCATTTTCAAGGGATCGGGGTTTTACGTGACCGATAACCGCGCCCATTCACCCATTGCCACCCCCGGCGGCAATGGGAAATCCGCCAAATCTGGCACGACGGAAAAGGCCGAATCAGATGCCGGGGAGGAATCAATCAAACCGAAAAAGCCTGTGCCGGAGATCACGCCGGAGTAAAAACTTGGCCAGAACCAACTATTCCCAAGACACGCCCGTGATCGCAAGACCACGGGCGTTTTCTTTTTACCAGGAAGGACACAAAGCTTTCCGTAGTCCTTCGCACGCGGTATGGAAACCGCGCCTACATCGGTCAACTTTGTGGTAGAAAAAAGTGGAACGCGACACACCGGGCCCCAGCCTCAACGTTCACCTTCCTCAAGCTGGGCAGCCAACTCTCGGGGCAGCCGTCCCCGGATGTGCGTTCCCTCAGCCGTGTGGCTTTCGTGGTCAACCTGCCCTCGCTCGTGGAAACTGGCCACCAGATCACCGCGCTGATAAGGGATGACCACATCTACGTTGACCATCCCCTCTTGTAGGATCTCCTCAATCCGCGCCAGCAACACATCCAAACCGTATCCCCGCAACGCCGAAACAGGCACGCTATCTGGAAACTCGGCCACCAGACCAGCTAAAGCTTGCGGATCACGAAGTTGGTCAATTTTGTTCAAAGCGTTGACCATCGGTTTCTCGGTGACGCCGATTTCCACCAGGGTATCGTGCACCGCCATCACCTGCCCGTACACATTGGGATGGGTGATGTCAATGACGTGCAGAAGCAAATCCGCTTCAGTCACCTCTTCTAGCGTGGCGCGAAAAGCGGCGACGAGCTGGGTGGGCAGCTTTTGGATGAAGCCCACGGTGTCGGTAAATAACACTACCTGCCCCCGCGGAAGCTCCACGCGCCGCGTGGTCGGGTCCAGAGTGGCGAAGAGCTGGTCGGCGACGAAGACATCCGCCCCGGAGATAGCATTAAGCAAAGTGGATTTGCCGGCGTTGGTGTACCCGACCAGAGCTACCACGGGAATGCCCTCCCGCCGCCGCCGTTGCCGATACAGGCGGCGATGGATACGCACTTCCTCCAACTCACGCTTGAGATGGATAATACGCTCACGAATGCGGCGCCGGTCCACCTCGAGCTGGGTCTCACCTGGGCCACGCAAACCCACGCCCCCGGCCCCGCCCCGGCCCACCGCCCCACCAGTCTGACGGGCCAGGTGTGTCCAGGCGCGGGTCAGACGTGGCAACCGGTACTCATACTGAGCCAACTCCACCTGGAGCGCGCCCTCGCGGGTGTTAGCGTGCTGGGCAAAAATGTCCAGGATAAGCGCTGTGCGGTCCAGAACTTTGACCTGGTTATCGAAAGCTTCTTCCAGTTCCCGTTGCTGGCGCGGGGAAAGCTCCTCATCGAAAATAATCACGTCAAAACTCAAGTCGGCGTGCAGTTCCACCAGCTCCTCCACCTTACCCTTGCCGATGAAGGTAGCCGGGGTGATACTTTCCACCCGCTGATAAGTCTGACCCACCACTTCGATGCCAGCGGTACGCGCCAGTTGGGCCAGCTCCGCCAGGGAATCCTCCACCTGCCAGATAGTACGCTTATGTTTGAATTCCACTCCTACCAGGAATCCCCGCTCCACCTTTCCATCCTTCCAACCCTCTTCCATCCTTCCACCCTTCCAATCTTCTTCCATCCATCCTTCCACCCTTCCAGCAACTAACCCCGCCGGGATTTCAGGAAACGTTCCGCTTGCTCAAAACCCATGGCCAGTGCCTTGAGGTTAATCTCAGCCGTACCTTTAGGCGCCCGGGCCTTCACTGCCGCTTCCATTGATGCCCGTGAGATTATACCTGTCAGCCCGGTCAGGAATCCCAGCGCCACCACGCTGGCAGTGATCTGCCGGCCGGTAGCCTCCTCGGCCCACCGGGCCAACGGCACCCCTAACGCCCGGCTGGTGGGCGTGCGCTCGACATTATCTGAATCCACGATAAGCAACCCATGCTGTTTGAGGTCATGAAAGTAACTATCGCACGCCTCCTGGCTCATACAAAGCAAAACGTCGGCCTGGATTACTTTGGGATAGTCAATCTCCTCATCGCAGAGTACCACCTCGGAGCGGCTGGCTCCACCCCGCGCTTCAGGGCCGTAACTCTGAGTCTGAGTCACGTTCTTACCGTCCAGGATGGCGGCCTCGGCCAGGATAATGCCGGCCAGAATCATACCCTGCCCCCCAGTGCCCGCCAGCCGTATCTCGTACCGTTCGCCCATGCTATCCCCCTATCCAGCCGCTGCCCGCTGCGCCTGAGCGATTATCTGATCATACAACCGGGTATACTCGGGGATGTCTCGGTCCACCAACACCCCCCGCACAATCTTGCCCTCTTTCTCCTCTTCCGGTAACTTCTCCCAGGCTTGTTGGCTGACGCTGTCCTCCTTAAGACGGCGCATCATCTCCACTGCCGAACCCAGCTTATTGATGCGGCCATAAGTGGTGTGGCAATAACTCACCGCTTCCACTACCGAGAAACCCTCTTTCTGGATAGCCTGGGCGATGAAACGGCTGAGTTCGCGGGCGTGATACACCGTGCTGCGGGCCACGAAAGCGGCCCCGGCGGCCTGGGCCAACTGGCAGATAGGAAAAGGCTGTTCGATGTTACCATAAGGTGCAGTAGAGGCGTAGGCATGAGTGGGCGTGGTAGGTGAATACTGGCCTCCCGTCATGCCATAGATATAATTGTTGATGATCACCGCCGTCAGGCCGATGTTGCGCCGTGCCGCATGGATAAAATGATTGCCGCCGATGGCCAGAGCATCACCGTCGCCCATGACCACGATCACCTTCATTTCTGGCTTGACCATCTTCAAACCAGTGGCGAAGGCCAGGGCCCGCCCGTGAGTGGTATGCATGGTGTTGAAATCCACATACACTGGCATACGCCCACTGCACCCGATGCCAGAGATCATCGCCACCTCGTCGTTGCTCAGGCCCACGGCGTCCACGGCGCGGACGATGGCCCCCATCACAATGCCGATACCACAGCCGGCGCACCACACGTGGGGGAACTTTTTCTGGTGGCGCAAATAGCGTTCGTGCACCAGCGACTCGCGTTCCTGTTTCTTCACAACCATCTACCTGCTCCCTCAATTGCCTCCAGTATCTCGCGCGGCTCGACCATCTCGCCATTGGCTTTGCACACCCGGATTACCTTCCGCCGGCCGACAACACGCTCCACCTCCAGCGCCAACTGCCCCAGGTTCATCTCAGGAACAATCACGCTATGAATCCGCTCGGCTACCTCTTCAACTTTCCTTTCCGGGAAAGGCCAGATCGTGCTCAACCGCAGGAACCCGACTCTATCGCCTCGCTGACGGGCCTGCTTCACCGCGTGGCGGGCCGAGCGAGCCGTCGCCCCGTAGGCGATGACCACCACCTCCGCATCCTCGACCAACTCGGTTTCATAGATGAGAATGTCCCGTAAATTGCGCTCGATCTTGCGAAAGACCCGCGCGATCCAGGGGTCTATCTCATCCAAACGCTGGGTAGGAAAACCGCGCTCATCGTGGAACAGACCGGTGATGTGGTAGCGATACCCTTCGCCAAAACTGATCATTGGCGGCACATCTGAAGGTGTGTTCTCGTAAGCCTTGTACCACTCCGGGGGTACGCTGGTGCTCACCCGCTCGACAATCTCGATCTTCTCCGGTGGGGGCAATTCCACCTTCTCCCGCAGGTGACCGATCATCTCGTCCATAAGCAAAATAACCGGCGTGCGGTATTTTTCGGCCATATTGAAGGCCCGCACGGTAAGATCGAAAGTTTCCCGCACACTGGATGGTGAAAGCACAATGATGGGATGGTCGCCGTGCGTACCCCAGCGAGCCTGCATCACGTCGCCCTGCGAGGGATTGGTGGGCAATCCGGTGCTGGGCCCGGCCCGCTGCACGTCCACCACTACACACGGGATTTCGGCCATGGCCGCGTAACCGATGTTCTCCTGCATCAGTGAGAAGCCTGGCCCGCTGGTAGCAGTCATCGCTTTCGCCCCGCCCACCGATGCGCCGATAACGGCAGCCATGCTGGCTATCTCATCCTCCATCTGGATAAACTTGCCACCCACCTGCGGTAGTCGCCGGGCCAGCACTTCGGATATGTCCGTGGCTGGGGTAATGGGATAGCCAGCGAAAAAGCGACAACCGGCGGCGATGGCGCCTTCCGCGCAGGCTTCGTCGCCTTGCATCAGCCTATACGCCATCGTCCCCCTCCTTCCCATCAATTCGTCGCACCGAGATAGCGAAATCGGGACAATGCCACTCGCACCAACCACAGCCGGTGCATTGCTCCGGGTGGGCAACTATTGGCCGCCCTTCATCATCAGCCTCAAAGACCTTCGTCGGACAGAACTCGATGCAAAGGCCACAACCTTTACACCAAATGGGAAACACGGTGACCACGCCCTGCGGCCCTTTCCGTTTCTTCTGAGACGGGATTTCTTCCGCTTCGCTTGGTTCCGCAGTCGCAGTTCGTTTTTGCTCCATTTGCTCCTCCGTCGAGCATTCTACACCATGTCCAGCGTTTGTTATGATAAGCTAAATAAAAGCTTTTGTCAAGGCCGTAGTCGGGTTGGCAACCCGATTACTGCCTTGCTTTTTTCCCAAATACAGTGTATGATTATAAACCATGAGACGGACCGAGATCAAGATCGCCGCATCTGTACTGTCGGCGGATTTCGCCAGGTTGGGCGAGCAGGTAGCCGAGGCCGAGGCTGCTGGCGTAGATTACATCCACGTGGACGTGATGGACGGTCACTTTGTGCCTAACATCACTGCTGGCCCGATGATAGTCGAAGCCGTACACCGGATGACTGCCCTGCCCATAGACGTGCACCTGATGATTGAAAAACCGGAGCGCTATCTGGAACGCTTTGCCGCCGCCGGTTCGACGATTCTCACCGTGCACGTGGAGACCTGTCCCCATTTGCACCGCACGGTGCAGCAGATTCACGAATTGGGAGTGAAAGCTGGGGTGACCTTGAACCCGGCTACCCCCTTGTCCAGCTTGGAAGAAATCCTGCCTTACGCAGACCTGGTTTTGTTGATGACCGTGAATCCGGGTTTTGGAGGACAAGAGTTCATTCCCAATTCACTACCCAGGATCAAGCGACTACGCGAGATGTTGGACCAGGCGAGGTTACAGGCCGAACTTGAAGTAGACGGGGGTATTAACCCTCACACTGCGCCGCCGGTGGTGGCCGCCGGGGCCAGGGTGCTCGTTGCCGGGGCTGCCATCTTCGCCACCGGATTGCCAATCCGAGAAGCAGTGCATCAATTACGGGAAAGCTTCTAAACCCTCCCGCAGGTTTTGGAACCTGCGGGAGGGTTACGAGCCAGCAACTTAATGGCTCGTTGTGTGTTATTGTATAAGCAACAAAAAAATCCTCCCACAGGTTTGGAACCTGCGGGAGGATCCTGAGTAATCGTCTACTTAGCTTTAGCACGGGCCTTGAGGCACTTGGTACAAATGTACACCCGTTTGGGCCTGCCATTCTCTATGATAGTGACCCTTTGAATGTTGGGTTTCCACCGTCGGTTGGTCGCTCGCATAGAATGGCTTACATTGTGCCCGAACTGAGGGCCCTTTCCGCAGATTTCACACTTGGCCATGAATCCTCGCTCCTTTCATGAAATGCGGGGCTAAGCCCCGACAGCGGTTAATCATACCACAAGACGCCGATTTAGGCAAATGGCGGGTAGGACAAGCTTACGCTGTCCTACTTGAGACCCATGTAGGGGAGAAGTGGAATGTCAGAAGAGACTCGCTTGGGCAAAATAGAGATTGCGCCCACGGCCATCGCCAGCCTGGCCAGCCAGGCCGTGTTGGAATCCTACGGCGTGGTAGGAATGACCGCCAGAGGGCTGGCCCAGGTCCTGCGCCGCGATGCCCATCGCGGCGTTGAGGTGCGACTGGAGGGCGATGAAATTATCATTGACCTCTACGTCGTGCTGGAATACGGAACGAATATTTTGACCGTGGCCCATAACATCATGAGCAACGTCAAATTCAGCGTGGAGAAAGCTTTGGGGGTGCCCATCAGCCAGATAAATGTCCACGTTCAGGCGTTACGAGTCAGTGGGCACGAGTGAAAAGGCCGTTCTCGCCTGTTGATAGCAGCTTCTCACCCTTGCCAGGCATATAAGGCCTGAATCTGCGCAGGAGGCATAAAGTTTGGTGCCAGAGAAACCGATAAAGGATAGCAAATCAACAAGTTCTATCCTCAAACACGAGACCGGCCTGCCCATCCTGTCCTGCGATGGACAGGGACTTAAACGGCTGTTGGCCGCTGGCCTTGCCTGGTTAGAACGACACAGCGAGGCCATCAATGCCCTCAACGTCTTCCCGGTGCCAGATGGGGATACAGGCACCAACATGCTACTGACCATGCAGTCCGCCTACGAGGAGATTGCCCATTCCCCGCAGGATACGGTGGGCGAAATTGCTCAGGCTGCATCCTACGGAGCGCTGATGGGTGCGCGAGGCAATTCCGGGGTAATTCTCTCCCAGATTCTGAGGGGTTTTGCCCGCAGTCTGGAGAAAAAGCAAACGTTCAATGCCGCCGAGTTCGCCGCCGCCCTGCAAGAGGCCTCTGCTACGGCATACAAAGGAGTGATCAAGCCAGTTGAAGGCACTATCCTCACCGTTATCCGCGAAGTGGCAAATGCCGCAGTGGGCGCGGCAGGTGATAGCGATGATCTGCGCTATGTGCTGGAGATAATTACCCATCATGCCCGTGAAGCCGTGGCCCACACACCCGCTTTATTACCAGTGTTGCGGGAGGCAGGCGTAGTAGACGCTGGTGGACAAGGATTGTTCATCATCCTGGAAGGGATGAACCGCTACATCCAGGGGGAAAGCATGGCTGAAGATGTCACTTTGAGCAGAGCCGTAGATTTGCATATCTCCGCTCCGGAAGAAGGATATGGATACGATGTACAGTTCGTCATTACCGGCCAGAATTTGGACGTAGACGAAATACGAACCAACATCGCCCGCATGGGCGAGTCTACTCTGGTGGTGGGTGATACCAACACCGTCAAGGTACATGTACACACACCGGAGCCCGGCAACCCTCTCAACTACGCAGCCAGGCTGGGTTCTCTGAGCCGGGTAATCGTCGAAAACCTTCAGGAACAATATCAAGAATTCATCCTGGGACGAGTGCAACCAGCAGCCATGGAGAAACCCTATAGTGGCATTGCCATCGTGGCAGTCGCTTCCGGAGCTGGACTGATGCGGGTCATGGAGAGCCTGGGGGCTAGTGCTGTCGTTCCCGGCGGGCAGTCCATGAATCCCAGCACCGAGGAACTACTCCGCGCCATCGAGAATACCGGCGCCGAAGAAGTTATCCTCTTGCCCAACAACTCCAACGTGATCATGGCTGCCCAGCAAGCCCAGGCTTTATCCAGTAAGAAAGTGAAAGTGGTGCCTACCAAGACCATACCCCAGGGCATTGGCGCCTTGCTGGCTTTCAACTATCAGGCGGACCTGGAAACTAACGCCAGCAGCATGGAACGCGCCGCCGAGGAGATACAAACCGGAGAGATCACCGTTGCCAGCCGTGACGTGCAGATCAACGGGCTGGACATCAAGGAAGGGCAGATTATTGGACTGGTGAATGGTGACCTCACCACCACTGCTCCCACGCTGGAGGAAGCCACCCGCCAAGTCCTGCAACAGATGCATGCTGAGGAGTGCGAGATTTTGACCATATATTATGGCGAGAGTATCACCGCCGAAGAGGCCGAAGCTCTGGCCACGATGCTGCGTGCTCAGTACCCAGACCTGGAGATAGAAGTGGTGGACGGAGGCCAGCCGCATTATCCTTACATTCTATCCATCGAGTAAAAGGTGGAGGAGAGATGGCAAAGGTAAAAGTGGTTACAGACTCTACAGCGCACTTTGAGCCGGGCGTGGCCGAACGATTAGGGATCCAGATAGTCCCGCTGCGCATCCACTTTGGTGATGAAGTTTTCCGTGAGGGAATTGACATTACTTCCGAACGGTTCTTCCGCAAACTGGCCGAATCCCCCATTCAGCCGAAAGCGTCCGCACCACCAATCGGGGAATTCCGAGCGGTTTATAGGGAACTGAACAAAACCACTGACCAGATACTTTCCATCCACATGTCTAGCAAATTGAGCCACACCTGGGAGGTGGCTAACGAGGCCGCCAGTGCCTTGCTGGGCCGCTGTGAGATCGCGGTAGTGGACTCGCAGACCATCTCCCTGGGATTGGGTATCCTGGCCAAGGCCGCCGCCGAGGCTGCCAACCAGGGAGAATCGCTGGACTCGATCATCCGCCTGCTGCGAGGGATGATCCCCCATATCTATGTGGTCTTTTTTGTGGAGACCCTGGATTACCTGGAACGAGGGGGACGCATTGGTAAGGCCCAGGCCCTGCTGGGAACCATGCTGGGCATCAAACCGTTTCTCACCATTGAGGAGGGGGAGATCATCCCCATGGAGAAAGTGCAGGACCGGGAAAAAGCCGTGGACAAGCTGTTCGAATTCGTGGCCGAGTTCTCGCACATCGAGCAGATGGCCATTCTGCAGAGTTCGCCGGAACCTACCGAGGAAACCAAATTGCTCATTGAACGCCTGGAACTGACCTTTCCCGACCTGGAATTTCCCATCCTGGTCTATGGCCCTACCCTGGCTACTCACATCGGACCCAATACCTTGGGAGTAATCGTCTACGAGGGCACGAACGAGATCATCTAATTACGGGGGCAATGGTGCCGCTCCACATCGTCACCGACTCTACAGCCGACATCCCGCCACACATCGCCGCTGAGCTCAACATCACAGTCCTGCCCTGTCTCATCGCCTTCGGCCACGAGACTTACCGCGATGGGATAGACATGACCAACACGGAGTTCTATGCCAAGATCACCACCAGCTCCGTGTTGCCTACAACGTCCCATCCATCATGGCTCATATTGGCTTCGGGGTGAAATGAGGTATCATCAACATCCTCATGAAGTC
>JANLFX010000121.1 GCA_024653325.1 Anaerolineae bacterium | reverse complement strand
ATTGTAGCGTCGGGGCTTGCCCCCGACGCCTGCGTCGCCCGCAAGGGGCGACGCTTCAGCGTATAGGACGTAGCGGCGGCGGTCCTTTTAATCGGCTGACCGGACTCACCCCGCCAAGCGGTTCTCCAGCACCAACGGCCTGCTGGCACATGTGGATTGTAGCGTCGGGGCTTGCCCCCGACGCCTGCGTCGCCCGCAAGGGGCTCAGCTCACCCCGCCAAGCGGTTCTCCAGGACCTGGTTGGCGTTGAAGTGATGAAGTTGCAGATAATGCACCGCTGCATCCAGCAGCGCTTCCTGGGGCACCAGCCCAACGATCTCGCTCTCGGCAATGGTCACCCCATAGCGAGCCGCTTCGGTGCGGATCAGCTCCACCACGCGGGCGATGGGCGTTTTGTGGTAGTCGGTGAGGTTCATCGAGACCTGCGCCCGGCCTTTCACCAACAGGCCCAGAGCCTTCACGTAGCGCAATCCGCCGTTGGAATAGCGCACCGCTTTGGCGATAGCCTGGGCGATACGTACGTCATTAGTAGTCAGGTAGACGTTGAAAGCAATGAGCGGCGGACGAGCGCCGATGGCCGTGGCTCCGGCCCGGCCCATCTCTCGCGGACCGAAATCGGGCGCGCGTTGCGGGTCCGTGGCAATCTCCTGGCGGATGCCCTCGTACTCGCCGCGGCGGACTTCGGCCAGGTTGACCCGTTCGGGGCGAGTGGCTGCCGCCTCGTAAAGATAGACCGGGATACCCAGTTCGTTGCCTACCCGCGCGCCCAGCCGCCGGGCCATCTGTACGCAGTCATTCATGGTCACCCCTCGGATAGGGACGAAGGGTACGACATCCGTCGCCCCCATGCGCGGATGGGCTCCCCGGTGCTGCTCCATGTCAATCAGCTCCGCCGCGCGGCGGATACCACGAAAGGCCGCCTCTTCCACCGCTTCTGGCTCACCGATGAAAGTGACCACCGTGCGGTTGTGATCGGCATCGGATTCCACGTCCAGGACGCGCACGCCGACCACCTCGCCGATGCTGGTCACGATCTGGTCAATCACCTCCCGGCGGCGGCCTTCACTGAAATTGGGTACACACTCCACAATCCGTTGCATTGGCCTCTCCTTCGCGAAAGTGATGAAGCCCCCGCCATCGGCGGGGGTGAGGTCACCGCTACCTCCAAAAGGCGAGCGGTCATAGACCCCCTGCTGCGCAGGGGGGCTTGACTCAATAGACTTTCCACACGATGGGCTTCCCCGTCTCATCGGCTACGAGCTGCGGTTGGACGTCGTCCACGATGCGCACGGGGATGAGTTCGGCGCTGCGCAGGCCGTCGGCGGCCAACAACGCTCGCAGGATGACCCCATCGCGGGCCGCGTCCACGGCGCTGATGTCGAACACGAAATCGCCCAGGCTCCAGGCAATCAGACAATACCCCCGCACCTCAGTGTCCTGCACCATATGGGGCTCGTGGCCGATTACCAAATCGGCCCCGGCATCGGCGGCGGCGTAGGCCAGCATCCGTTGCTCCTCGCTGGGCGAACGGGCGTACTCGATGCCCGCATGCAGGTTGACGATTACCACATCGGCCTGTTGCCTGGCCTGGCGCACCGCCTCTTGAATGACGGATACCTCGGCGTAGGCCACATGGGTATCGGGCGGCATCTCCCACGGCACCTGCTTGAAGCTGGACATGGCGTAGGAGAGAAAGGCCAGACGCACGCCCTTGACCTCGAGGAACAGGGGGCGGTAAGCTTCTTCGGCAGAGGAGCCTGCGCCCACGTAAGCCAGGCCGTGGTCGCGCAAAGTGACCACCGTCTCATCCAGACCTGCCTGGCCGTAGTCCGAGGTGTGATTGTTGCCCAGGATCAGCACATCGAAGCCGGCCTGTACCAGGCCCTCTACGTGACGGGGGTGGGTGCGGAACAGGTAAAGTTTGTGGGGGATGGGCTGTGAGTGGGCGGTAAGAGCGCACTCCAGGTTGCCCACTGCCACGTCAGCCCCACGCAGCAAATTGCCCACGGCGGCGAAGGGATAGCCGGAGCCGAAGACTTCCATCCGCTCCTCCGGGGTGCGGGCCAGCATGATGTCACCCACGGCCAGCAGCTCCACTGCCTTCTCGTCGGCCGGCTCCACGCCGGGCAGCGGTCCCCACCATTCGTCCAGCACGGGACGCGGTACTTTCGGCGGGCAGGTCACGCTATCCGGAGAGAAGCCAGGCTCCGCTGGCGCGGCCGAGATCAGATAGGTGTGAATCCCGGAGCGAGCAGCCAGGGCCTGCCGACCCTGCCAGGTCAAGGCGACCAGGCCGTGAAGCCGCTCGCGGGTGCAACCTTTCCCCTTTAGCTGGCCAAATCCATCCAAAATGTACACCGCTCCATCATCGGCTCCGGCGGCGACCTCTGGCCGGCCGTCGCCGTCCAGGTCTGCCGCGCGCAGGGCCCACACGGCGCTGCCCAGCCGGTGACGCCAGCGCAGGCGATTCTCCGCATCCAGAGCCCAGACCCAACCCTCGCCCCCGCCGATGAGCACCTCGCGCCGTCCATCGCCCTCCAGGTCCACCGCCTCCGCGGTCAGGAGCGGGCTTGTAGTCTGACGCTGCCAGCGCAGCCTGCCCGTACCATCGAGGACATAGAGAGCGCCGTCGGCGGAAGCAGCGATGACGTCTACCGCGCCGTCGCCCGTCAGGTCGGTGGCGAGGAGGGCGCGGATGCATCCCCCCGTGTCGTAGCGCCAGCGCAGCTCCCCATCCGCGCCGATGGCGTACAACGCGCCCGCCTGCGTGCCGGCGAGGATTTCAGCGCGTCCATCACTGTCCAGGTCGGCAGCGGCCAGGCTGGCAGCCGCCGAGCCTACAGGAATTGCCCAACGCAATTCCCCGTCTCCGCTGAAGAGGTACAGGTTTTCGTCCCACGATCCGGCCACGACCGCGCGCGGGCCATCGTCCTCCAGGGCGGCAGCCAGCACACGGGTGACGCGCCCGCCAGTGCGGTAAACCCAGCGCGGGCGGCCATCGGCTTCCAGTACGTACACGCGGTCGTCGTCCGCGCCGATGACCACCTCCGGTGGGCCGTCGCCGTCCAGATCGGCCACGTCCACGGTGTACACCCCGGCCTGCGCCTCGTACTGCCAACGCAGCGCGCCATCCGGCTCCAGCACGTGCACCTTGCGGTCCTGGGCGGCGACGATGACCTCCTGAACTCCGTCGCCGTCCAGGTCGCCCGCGTCCAGGTCCCAGACGATGTCCCAGGCGTTGTGCAGCCAGCGCACGGTGAGTTCCAGGGGAGCCACGGGCGCGGGGGTGATAGCAGGTAGTGGCGAAGGCGTGGCCGTCGGTGGGCACTCGGTGGGAGTGGGCCCCGGGGATGGCGTGACCGTGGGGGTAATCACGACGGTTGTGGGCGGGATGCTGGTGGAGATGGCCCGCGTGACGGGTGCGGTGAGGCCCGGGGAGGGAGTCACCTCGGCCGGCAAGCATCCCGCCAACAGACAAAGCGCCAACAAAAGCGCAGTCATGCGATTGTATGGCAGTTTACGAAGGTGCAGCTTTACCATTCCTGCCCCCCTACACATGGCGACATACCAGGCGGCTGCCCTTGTAGCCGTAGCGTCGCCCCTTGTGGGCGACGTCGTCGGGGGCAAGCCCCGACGCTACTGACGTCGTCGGGGGCAAGCCCCGACGCTACGCTGTGCTTCGCTCCCTGCCCTGGGCGTAATCCCGAGCTCGTTTTATCCGCCGACCGATGGCCGGATGGCTGTATAACAAGAATTCCACCCACGGCGCGGGGTTCACCTCGGCCAGGTTCTGGTCGGCCAGTTTGGCCATGGACGTGATCACGGCTTCAGGTTTATCAGTTGTCTCAAGCGCGTACTCATCGGCCAGCGACTCGCGCCAGCGCGAGTAGGCATTGCTTAGCGGCAGGATGACGATCCCGAACGCGCCCATCACCATGGCCAGCAGCGGGAAAGCGGCGATGTCGGCGATACCCTGGAACCCAAAGAAGCGCACCCCCCAACGCAGAGCCAGGTGAGCCAGATACAGACCCCCCAACGTCAACGCCGAGTCCACCAGCAGCCCCCAGATGATGTCGTGATGCACATGATGACCTAACTCGTGGGCCAGGATGGTCTCGATCTCGTCAGGGGTGTAATCCGCCAGCAGTGTATCCCCCAGGACGATGCGCCGCGTGTTACCCAGGCCCATCAGCGCGGCGTTGGCGGCGGTGGTCTTACTGCTCAGGTTGATGGTGAACACCCCGCGCACTCGCGTACCGGCCCGCTCAGCCAGACGCATTAAACGCCGCGCCAGCTCCTCGTCCGCCAGCGGCGTGGATTTGAAAAACAAGGGCACGATGAGCAGCGGTGCCAGGTTAGCCATGACCACGGTGAACAGCAGGTACAGCCCACCGGTCAGCAGCCACCAGGTTGACGGGAAAGCGGCCAGCAGCCAGTACATCACCTCCATAGCCGCCAGCCCGATGATCCCGCCGACCACACCCCCCTTGACCAGGTCCAAGAGCCAGGCAGCAAGGGTCTGAGTGGACAGGCCGTAGCGCCGGGGTAGCACAAATCCGCTGTAAAAAGTGAGCGGCAGGTCGAGCAGGCCATAAACGCCGAAAAAGACCAGGGTGTACAGGGCGACGACGGCCGGTCGCCAGGAAACGAAAGCCTGGATGCGCGCCGCCAGCCGGGGTGAGAGGCCGCTGAACAGCACCACCAACACGAAAGCGGCGGCCAGTCCCAGGTCGGCCAGTAACAGCCGGCGGCGGAGGCGAGCGTATTCGCGGGCCTGTTCCTGGCGTTCGGGGTCTGTGTAATGCACAATGCGTAATGCACAATGCTCAGTATACACTTCACACCTCACGTTTTCACGCTTCACGTCTCACGCCGAGTATACCACCACGGTCGCCAACTGTCAACGCAGGTTTGCCCCCCTCGTTTTTTTGTGATAGAATACGGCCCGTTCGGTATTTTCCTCAGGAGACTGTATGACCGATTTGCTGAATGGTCCTACCCGACCAATAATTGTCCTGCTGCTGGGCGCGCTGGTCATCGGATGGCTGGATCGCCTGACGCGTCCTCGCGATAAAGGCGTCCTGCTTGTGCTTTTAGTAGCCGACGGGCTTTTCGCTCTGCTCAGTCTACGGGCGCGTCTCCCTCTGCACGTAATCCTCGGTCACTGGCGGGATCTGTCGTCGCTGGGCTTCGATTGGGGCCTCGGAGTGGACATCCTGGCATTTCTGTTCGCCGTGGTGTTGCTCTTCCTGGCCCTGGCATTAAGCGTGATTGCCATTGGCCATCCGCTCACCCCTCGTGCGCCGCTGCTCACATTGCTGGCCGCCGCGTTAGGATTTATATTCGCCACCGACCTTGTTACCCTGAGTACGAGCGGTTTTCTGTTGGATATGGCCTTCGCCTGGGCACTGGTGACTGCAGACAACGGCGGGGAGGGGGGGCAATCCGCGGCATGGGTGGTGGGAATGGGAGGACTGGCCAATCTGCTTTTTCTGACCGCGGCTCTGACCTTGCGTCTGGAGGGTCGCTATTCTGACCTGAATTCCGCCCTTTCTTCGTCACGGGCTTTGTTTTTGGTGACGTTGGCCATTCTGCTTCGTCTGGGAATTTATCCGCTGTATTTCTGGCTGCCTGTGAGAGTGAAGAATTCGCTAGCGCGGTCCTGGCTGCATCTGGTCCCGGTGGTCACCGGACTGTGGCTGCCGGCTTGCGTGTATGGCCTTACTAGAGGATCATGGCCCTGGCCACCGTTCCTGTTGACCCTGGGCAGTCTGAGTTTCCTGGCCGCGGCCATCCTGGCCTGGGGAGATACCCGCACCGAGCGTGTCCTTTCCTGGGTGATTTTGACCCGGCTGGGATACGGCCTGGTGTTGGTCACCCTGGGCATACCACCTATGCCGATAGCTGTTAACCTGCTTCTGGGGGCCGGCCTGCTTTTCGTGGCTCCAATCTTTGTGGCGAGCTGGCGGCGAGTGAGTGAGAGGTGGGGACGATGGCGGTGGGCCGTGGAAATACCGGCTGCGGCAGGAGTGGGTATGCTGGCCGGTGTGCCGGGTGCTTTGGGATTTGTGGAACGTACCGCTCTATATCGAGCCCTGTTGGCTCAGGACTCACCGTCCTTGTTAGGCATCAGCCTTCTGGCCGAGTCATTGTTGGTAGCAGCTTTGCTGCGTGTCTGGTTTGTAGCCAGTCCTGATATCCAGGGAGACTATACCGGATCAGCGTTTACTCGTTGGTGTGTCCTGGTCTCTGCGGTGGCACTGACCACAGTCGGGCTTGTGCTCGGATTGCACCCGCCGCTTTTATCCCGATTGTTTGCCGGTACCGATGTACTGCCGTCGTTTTTCACCGTATTGGAAGGAATCACCCTGGCTCAGGCCGCGGCCCTTGCCTTGCCATTGGTAGGAGGGATCGCCTTGCACCGCTACCGGGATGAGGTATGGGCATGGGTGGCCGGTTACTGGGACACTGCTTACACTGTTCTACGTCTGGAATGGCTGGCCAAAGCTGTGAGCACACCGTGGGCAGCCGGGCGCGAATTCGTGAGAGCGGCAGGTGAGATCAGCATGGGCCAGGGATACCTGGGCTGGGTGTTTTTAATAGGCTTGTTGGTTCTGCTTTTTGCGCTCAGGTAAACCTCCCGCACACTCAGCCTCAGCTTGTGGAGATTGCTGGCCGACTCGCAATGACAGGCTGAGCAGTGCCCTTGTGGAGAATTAATCATGCCCGTTTTTGCAGAGATTCTGGAAAAACTATCTTTTCTGGCCGGCATACCGGCAGTGGCCGGGTTGGCTCTGACCGCCAGTATCATCGTTATCTCAGGCGACTGGCGACCAAGCCTGCTGGCATTGCTGGCCCAGTATATCCTGGCCGGCCTGCTTGCCACTCGCCTGCTGCCCTTACAACTTGTGCAGATCAAAGTATATGTCGGCGTGCTCATCTGCCCCATGCTGTATTGGGCGGCCCGCCGTGTGGTCTGGATGCGGAAAAAACACCATCCATCGGCAGACTTACCCCTACCCTCCTGGCCTGCCCTGACCATGTACCTGCCGTTTCGAGTGTTGGGCATGGTGCTCATCGGGCTCGCTGTCTACGCGCTGGGGTCGGCTTATCCCCTGCCCCAGGTGCCCGGCGATGTCGGTCTGGCCTGCTACTGGCTGGGACTGTCTGGCCTCCTGGGTCTGATCCTGACCGATGAGCCGCTTCAGGCGGGAATGGCGCTGCTGACCTTTCTCACCGGCTGTGAGTTGTTCTATGCCGGATTGGAAAACAGTCTACTGGCCATGGGCCTCCTGGGCATCGGCGATCTTCTCTTAGCCGTGATGATAGCTTATCTCACCGTGATCCACGGCGCTGGCCCGCTAATAGTTCGGGAGGGCCGCCAATGATCCCTGGCCCCTTGCTACTCATCGGCTTGCCGTTAATCGCCGCCCCAGTGGTTTATGTCACACGCCGCTGGGCGTTGCTCTCGGCTGCGTTGGCTGCCGGAAGCAGCCTGGCTTTGGGACTGGCCTGCCTGCGTCTACCGCTGGATGCTCCAGGCGTCTTCTTGGGTCTGCCGGTCCGATTGGGACAATCAGTCGTTGTCCTGGGGCGCGAGTTGGTGTTGCAGCCAGCAGGGGCCGCTGGTTTGGGGTTCATTTTCCTGCTGGGAACCGTGGTGTTCTTCCTGGACTGGTGTATTCCTCAGGGACGGTTATTTTCGCCGGTGGGACTGGTCTTTCTCAGCATGATCAGTGCCAATGTGATGATCCGCCACCTCTTGTTCGCTGTGCTGGCCCTCTGGCTGGCGGTTATCATTGCTGCGTTCACTATCCAGGAGGACCGCTATGACTCGGTGCGGGGTGCACTGCGCTATGTCACCATGCATACCCTGGCCATTCCACCATTCGTCATCACTTCCTGGCTGCTGGACCTGTATGTGGAGAATCCGGAAAACCTGGCGCCGCTGCGCACGTTCGCTATTTTACTGACCCTGGGTTTCAGCATCCTGCTGGCTGTCATCCCTTTTCAAGGATGGGTTACTGCCGTAGCGAAGGATGCACCGCCATTGGGCAGTGCTCTGATTTTCTCGGTGGAAAACGTGGCCGTTTTCCTGCTGTTGACCAACCTTATGCTTCGCCATCCCTGGTTACTGGATGATCCCTTGCTTTTCCAGGTGCTTACCTGGGGCGGATTGTTGACCACAGCTTTAGGGGGCTTGATGGCCCTGGTGCAACAGGACTTTGGACATTTGCTGGGCTACGGCGTGCTGGCTGACATGGGTGGGATGTTCATGGCTCTGACCATCGGCTCGCATCGGGAGATGAGCATGGGGTTGACGCTGATCGTTTTTCGCGCCATCAGCCTGGTCGTGACTGGGACGGGGCTCTCGCTCATCCGCAAGCAAGCAGGCGGTGATAGCTTTACTGAACTGAGCGGTACGGCTCGCCGTCAACCCTTAGCTACGACGGCGCTGATCCTGGGTGGATTGTCACTGGCTGGCCTGCCGCCCTTGGCCGGATTTGCTGGTCGCTGGGCACTGCTAGATTTTTTCGTCCCGGAGCACACCAATTGGTGTTGGCTGATTTTCCTGGCCGGATGTGGAGTGACCATCGGCTACCTGCGTGGACTACGGGCCATGTTGTCTTCCCCGTCCGAGGAAACCGAGACTAAACAGATGAATTCTGAACCGTTGCTGGCTGCTGTGATGACTGGCGCAGTTCTTATTTTCGCCGCTGCACTGGCCTTCAATCCTCAACCGGTGTTTTCTTTTACCGCCCGTTTTGCTTCCACTCTTGTCCTATTTCTGCCTTGACAAAAAAGCGTAAACAGTGTAAGATATATACCTGGTAGGGGTATACCCATAGGTCTCCATAATTAAACCCTTGATGAGTAAGTCAAGTTTTTACCGCCGAGACGCTGAGCCCGCAGAGAAAAACAAACAATTTTGCGTCCTTTGCGTGAGATAAACTCATCGGTTTGGCTTTGCCAGAGTAATCATAGGTGGAGGGTAATGAACCAAGAGGAAATTGTCACCCGGTTGCGCAGGGTGGAAGGGCAAGTGCGGGGTCTGCAAAGGATGGTTAGCGAGCAGAAGGATTGCGAGGCGATCATCACCCAGTTGATGGCTGCCCGCGCCGCTCTGGATAAGGTAGGGGTATCCATTGTGACCAATTATCTGGGCCAATGCCTGGCCAGCCCCGATCCTCAACAACGCGTGGAGCGTATGCTCAACCTGATATTCTCCCGTTATGCTGATTCGTTGCCTGGCGAGGAGAAGATAATCACCAGCGAGACAGATTGATTTTGGAAAAGGAGAAACTCATGACGGAACCAATCACGGTAACGGATGACACATTTGAGACGGAGGTGGTGAACTCACCCACTCCGGTACTAGTGGATTTCTGGGCTGCCTGGTGCATGCCCTGTCGGATGATGGCTCCGATTGTGGATGAAATCGCTACCGAGTATGGGGCTAAGCTCAAGGTAGCCAAGCTGGACGTTGACCAGAACCCTCAGACGGCGACTCAGCATGGGATCATGAGCATTCCTACACTGATGCTGTTCAAGGGCGGCGAAGTGGTAGAGCGTCTGGTGGGAGCGATGCCCAAGCAGCGGCTGGTAGAGAGAATTGTGCCACATCTCTCCAGTTTCCAACTATCTTCAGGTGACCTCCTGGAGAGCAGCTAGCCACTGTTCATGATGATCGGTGTGGTCAATAGCTATGGCTTCACGGAGTTTGCCGACGGTCAGTTCCTTGCCCATCACAGCCCGCTGCCGTAGGAGCTGCAGCACTTCTTCCAAGAAACGGCGGCCCTCTTCCCTGGCATCGAGGTACAGGACGACCAGGAGGGTATAGGCCATGGCCCCGGCCCACAGCAGGCGCTCGATGGCTACCCAGTCCCGCACCATGAACTCATCTAAGTGGAGGTCTCGTTTCATGTTCTCGAAGGTGGTTTCGATGGCCCAACGGTATTCATAGATCTTCACCACCTCCCGCACCTCCTTCAGCTTATGCACGGGCAGGCTGGTAGCCAGGATAAGGGGCTCCTTGGCCCCGACCAAGGGGAAGAGAATGACCAGGTTGACTTCAGGGTTGGCTTCCTTCGGGTCATCCCCCTCCTCCCGCAACTGGGCACGGAAGACGACGGCCCGACAGGGAATGGCACGTTCTTTGCCTTCCTTCCACACTACCTCACCAATAGGCTGCACCTGACGGGCCGTTTCCAGGATGTTGTGCCATTGCCCCTGATAGAGCACATGGATGTTATCGGCCATACGGATGACGAAATCCACTCTACGAAGGAGCAACTTGATCAGCAGGGCCTTGCGGCGAAAGCCCCGGTCAGCCACCAGGATCGCCTTCCAATCCACCGCGGCCAAGGCTTGCCAGATGACCGCCTCCTCCAAGAGGTTCTGGCCTGATTGGCTGACAAATTTAACATTCGGCAGCCACTGTGTTGAAGGAAGGAGGT
>JANLFX010000120.1:7343-10504 GCA_024653325.1 Anaerolineae bacterium | reverse complement strand
AGGCTCACCAGGCGTGATTTCTAATCGCTAGCCTAATTTTTAGACACGCTCTAAGCAAAAGGGCTGGTTCAATGACCAGCCCCGCTATGCACCTCAAGAGTGGTCGTGCACCCTCTGTCGAACCGTGCCACCCGACTTGCCAGAACCAGCCGGCTCCGACCAGGCGCCCCTGCGGCACCCAGGAGTGATTGCTTACCGTTGCTTCCTTCCGGACCTGGCGGGGTTTGCAGGCTCCTGCCGCGCAGGACCCAATCTTCTACACCTTCTGACCCTGGTAGACTCAGGCGCATCAGCCCTCGAAAGGGAATTCGACCCCGCTATAGCGGATTGCGGGTACAGGGCACCGCTAGCTCCCCGTCTAGCACGACCAGAAATAATGTTACCCCAGGTGGGGCAAAAAGTCAAATCCACGGAGCAAACACGCCGTGGAACCACTATTGGCGGAAGGGGTGGGATTCGAACCCACGGTGCATTGCTGCACACGCGCTCTCCAGGCGCGCCTGATCGTCCACTCCAGCACCCTTCCGGAGATAAAGGCATTATACCACGAAAGACGGAATCGTTCAACTACCGCCCACAATCACGTCGTAGATGGCCTGCAGTTCCTCCTCGGAATAGAAGTGGATCACCAGCTTGCCGCCCCGTTTGCTGCGGAAAAGGCGCACTTTAGTGCCCAACCGTTCGCGGAACCTCCGCTCCAACGCTTCGGTCTCTGGGGAAGTGGTCCGCTCCGGGTGCGGTGGTGGGCCGGCCAGCATGCGGCGCACTAACTCTTCGGTCTGGCGCACGTTCAATTGCTGTTTGACCACGGTTTTCAGGGCCCGCAGTTGTGCCTCTTCGTGGTCCAGGCCCAGCAGGGCCCGCGCATGGCCCTCGCTGATCTGTCCGTCAGCCAAAGCCGATTTCACCGCCGCCGGCAAACGCAGCAGGCGCACCGTGTTGGCCACGGCCACTCGACTCTTGCCCACCTGCTCCGCCACCTGTTCCTGGGTCATCCCGAATTCGTCCATAAGCTGGCGATAGGCGCTGGCTTCCTCCAGGGGATTCAGGTCGGCCCGCTGGATATTCTCCACCAGAGCCAAGGCCAGCATCTGTTGCGGAGTAGCCTCTTTGACGATGACCGGCACTGTGGACAACCCGGCCAGTCTGGCCGCCTCCAGCCGCCGCTCACCGGCGATGAGCTGATAGGGTGCATCAGCCGTGCCCGGCACCGTGCTGCTGACGATCAGCGGCTGAATGAGCCCATGCTCCCGAATCGAAGCCGCCAACTCCGCCAGAGAATCGGGGTCCAGCTTCTGTCGGGGTTGCAGGGGGTTGGGAGCAATGTCATCCACCGAGACCTCGATCAGCCCGGCGGGACGTTCGCCAGCGCTCACAGGGATGAGAGCCTCCAATCCTTTGCCAAGACCACGCTTCTTGGTCACACTCACACCTCCTGCCGCCTTTTACTTCCCCCCATACTCATCTCCGCGTCGCCTTTCAACAATTCCTGGCAAAAAGCTTGATAGGCCAATGCGCCGCTGGAATCGGGATCATACGCCAGGATTGGCTCGCCGTAGCTGGGCGCCTCACTCAAACGAATGCTACGTGGGATGATGGTACGAAATACTCGATCTTTGAAATGCCGTTGCACCTCGGCCACCACCTGGGACGAAAGCCTGGTCCGGCCATCATACATGGTCATCAGCAAACCGCGGACGTACAAGCGTGGGTTCAGGTTATCGCGCACCAGCATGATCGTGCGCAACAGTTCGGCCAAGCCCTCCAGGGCCAGGTACTCACACTGCACGGGGATGATCACCCCGTCGGCGGCGGTGAGAGCGTTCACGGTAAGCAAACCCAGGGAAGGTGGAGAGTCAATGAGGATATAATGATAACGCTCGCTAATCGAGGACAATGCCTTACGCAGCAAATGCTCCCGGGCCAGCAGAGAAACCATCTCCACCTCAGCACCGGCCAGCGGGGGAGCCGAGGGCAATAACTCCAGATACTGCCATTTAGTAGGCACCACGACCTGGTCACAGGGAACCTGGTTGATCAGGGCATCGTAGCTGGAAAGGGACAGGTTGTTCTTGGCGAGACCCAGGCTGGACGTGGCGTTGGCCTGAGGATCCACGTCCACTACCAGCACCCGTTGCCCGCTGGCTGCCAGATACGCTCCCAGATTGACGGCAGTGGTCGTCTTGCCCACTCCACCCTTTTGATTGGCGAAGGCGTAGATTCTGGTCATGGGTTCTGGCTTTAACCAACCCTTGCAAGGGTTAAAGGTCAACTTGCAGCCGACAGGCCGCGATTTCCTCTGGCGTGGGAATGCTGTCCAGGCCCGCCCGCTCCACTGAACCGGAGGCGACGCAGTTGGCGAATCGGGCCGACATCCAGGGGTCACCAGTCTCTTTCAGATAGATCAGATAAGCGGTGGCGAAAATATCGCCCGCCCCTGTGGGATCAACCTCGTGTACGTCGCGGGCCGGGAAATGTCGCACCTGCCCACGATGATATACCGTCGCCCCCTTCCAGCCGGCCGTCAAGACCAGGATGTCTACCAGTTGCGCGTAACTTTCTACCAACGCCAAATCGCCGCCCACATCCTCTTCGCTGAGAATTACCACCCGCGCCACGGGCAAGACGCGCCCTGGCTCGCTCAATATACGGGGAAAGACACGTCCCTCCACGTCCCATTGGCGCATCCAGCCCTGGGGAGTGATGCCGAGCAGCACATTCGTGAACATGCGCACCAACTCAGCAGCACAGCATTCTTGAGAGACTGGTCCCACATGAACGATAGGAGTACGCCACCAGGCTGCGGGGATAGTCTCTGCGCGGATGTCATCGGCTACAGCGCGGATAAACTGGTGACGCGCCCCGTCCACATAGATGTTTTGAAACGTTGTCGTGGCCGCCGAAGGCTGGCGGACTACAGTCACGCCGCGCAAAACGCTGTCCAGGTCCAGTTCCGGGTCGGCGCTGGTCACTACTCCCACCCGGCAGCCAAAGTTGCGCGCCGTCAGCGACGAGTACGTGGCCGTACCCCCCACGGTGAAGCCGCCATCGAGCATGTCTTTCGTCACATGCCCGATGACCAGATAATCCACAGGGTCAAGCTCTTTCACAATACCTCCATATTCAAGAGGTGTGACGAGGTGCGACGCACTTTGGAAGTG
>JANLFX010000120.1:0-7333 GCA_024653325.1 Anaerolineae bacterium | reverse complement strand
CGTCGCACCTCACTCACCTTGCATTTCTAGTTCACCGGCGGGGGATAATGGTTACCTTGCGAGAATCCCCTCGGCCCACACTCTGAGTAGTAACGATGGGATGATCACGAAGAGCAATGTGCACGATGCGTCGCTCATGGGGGGGCATGGGTTCCAAGGCCATGGGTTGATGAGTGAGAGCTACCTGCTCTGCCATTCGCTCTGCCAACTGGCGCAGAATGCGCTCGCGGCGCACTTTATAACGTTCCACATCCACCACCAGATTGACCCAACGCTGCATCTCCCGACTGACGATCAAGCGGGTGATGTATTGCAAAGCAGCCAGCGTCTCGCCCCTCCGGCCGATCAGTACCCCTAAATCATCGCCCAACACATCCAGGACCACAGGCGGGGTATCCTCCTCAGAAGAGGTCTCCATCTCCACATCAGAACGGACAACCACTTGAGCTTTAACTCGCATCCTTTCGAGCAGTTCTTCCAGAGTCGCCTTGGCCACCCGTTCCAGACGCTCCTGTGAGTACTCATCCTCACCCGCCTCATTCTCCTCGCTCACTTCCGTGACCAACGTAAGTCGGACGCAAGCCTCCTTGGCCCCCAGGCCCAGAACCCCACGGCTGCCCTCCTGAAGGACCTCCACCTCCACCTCATCACGGTCGGCATCCAACTCTTCCAGACCGCACTCAATCGCCTCTTCGACGGTGGGCGCCCGTACTTCTATTACCACTTTTTCGTCCATTCACTTCTTCCCCTTCCTCCGCCTGGCCTGTGTTCCTGTGGTCGAAGCCACCTGCGGAAAAACGGTTTGGAACACCTCGCGGAATGATTTACCGCCCTGCATATCAATAATGAACTGGATGATAATGCTGACGATATTTGTAACCACGAAATAGATGGCTAACCCTGAAGGCCACTGCATGGTCAAAAAACCAAACATCAACGGCATGGTGATTTGCATAGTCTGATTCATCGAGGCCGTCTGCGGATCGGTAGGTGTGCTGGGGGTCATCATCTTCTGCTGAAACCACGAAGTCACGGTCACCAGAATCGGCAAAACGTATAACTGGTCAGGGCGAGCGAGGTTCAGCCAGAAGAATTTGCTGCTCAGAGGAATAAGCGAGATCAGGCTGGGAGTCCCGGCCACGAAATCTGCCAGAGAAAGCAGTGTCAGCGGCGTATCGGCCAGCACCTTGGCAATGGACTGATAGAAAGCCATAATGATCGGCAATTGAATCAGAAGGGGGAGACAACCACCCATCGGGTTAATCCCCTCTTCTTTGTAAAGCTTCATCAGTTCCTGCGACTGGCGCTCCTTGTCTTTGGCATATTTCTTCTGAATCTCCTGAATTTTGGGCTGCAACTCCTGCTGTTTCTTGGCCGATTTCTGCGCGGGCAGGGTAAGCGGCAAGGTGAGCAGGCGCACAATTACGGTCAACACCGTGATGACCAGCGCAAAATTATGGCCCAACAACTGATACAGCCAAAGCGAAGCGTAGATCATCGGCTGGATAAAAAATGCATTCCACAATTGTCCCACGAATAACACCCTCCTGAAATTTTATACGAGCTGTGTGCGAGGGATGGAAGATTGGAAGGATGGAATATTGGAAGGGCGGCTACTTTTTCTGTTCCTGTGGATAGCGCCACTTCTCTGTGCCATCGGCAGGATCCAGAGCATATATCTTTCCGCTCATATCCGCCACGTAGAGCGCTTTCTCGGTCAGGATCAATGGGCTGAGAATACGTTCCTCGGTGGGGAATGTCCACAGCGGCTCATCAGGATTCTGCGGATCGAGGACATACACTGTTTTGTCCTCAGAACCCACGTACAACCTCCCCTGACCATAAGCCAGCGTGTCACGTACCACACCGCTGGTTGGGAAGTGCCAGAGCTCCATTCCTTTCTCAATATCCAGGGCGTACACATTATGATCCTGCGAGCCAATATAAACCACCCCATCCGCAATCACTGGCGTTCCCCACACCCAACCGCCAGTCTGGAAAGCCCAACGAGGTGCGCCGGTACTTGCTTCCACGGCATAGACCTTTCCGTCGAAAGAGCCAAACATCAGCAGATCACCAGCCAGGGCTGGGGTCGCGGCTATGGCGCCCTGGGCAGTGAACTCCCACTCCTGGGTTCCGTTGGACAGGCGCAGCCGATACACCTTGTGTCCCATCGTCGCCACGTATACCGCTTTGGATTCCTGATCTACCAGAGGCGAAGCCCACACCCAGTCCCCGGCCTGGAAATCCCAACGTTTCTCACCGGTTGCTGCGTCCAGGGCGTACACATAATGGTCAGAAGAGGCCAGGTACACGGTATCACCGGCTACGACCGGCGCAGCAACTATCCGGTCCCTGGTGGTAAAAGGCCATTGCTGAACCCCGGCCACGGTGTTAATCGCATACAGGTTGCCGTTATATGAGCCGACATAAACCAGAGTGTTACCGACCGCAGGCGCAGCATAAATAGGCCCCTCGGTCACTCGCGGGGCAGAGCACCCCAGGAAGCCAGAAGATTTACCTGTTTCGGCAGGGAACACCCATTTCTGGTTTCCGGTGTCAGCGTCGAGGGCATGTACTTTGCCGTCCGTCAAAGCAACATATAACATGCCCTCGGAAACAGTCATCCCCGGCCAACTGGCTGCCGGTTGTGTCCCGCCGCTGCAACTCGACATGAAAAGCACGGCGACAACCACCGTGAGTAAAAGCCCCCATTTTCTTTTCACGATCTCAACCAAAATTCGGACCTCCAATCAAAGTTACCTTCCGTACCCAGGCTCAAGCCTGGGTTACGGAACGGGATCATATCCTCCCGGATTAAGGGGGTGGCAGCGCGCAATCCGCCTCATGCCCAGCCACCCCCCTTTGATCAGACCGTACCTGGTGATAGCCTCATAGGTATATTGAGAACAGGAAGGGTAGAAACGGCACGTGGGAGGCAGGGCAGGTGATATGAAACGCTGATAGAATCGAATTAGACTCAGAACAATAATCCTCATCCGTTAACCTTCGTCAGCAGGCTCCGAGCTCCCTGACCACCCGACAACAAACGAGCGCGTCTCAATAACTGCTCGACGGCCTGATCCACCTCGTGGAAAGACGCTTCTCTCAAGGGACTGCGGGCGACGAGAACGAGGTCCCAACCGGGAGAAAGAGCCTCCCGTCGCAGTCGCACCGCTTCCCGCATCAATCGTCGGGCCCGATTGCGGACCACCGCTGAGCCCAACCGCCGGCTGGCCGTGAACCCGAAACGGTTATAGGGCAAACCATTGCGCAAAGCACAGAGCACCAGCCAGCGATTGCTCCATGACCGCCCTTCATTGCGCACTTTCTGAAACTGCTCGTTTTTCCGCAGGCGATAGGTCTTCTCCATGCGCCTAAACGGTTAAGCGCTTGCGGCCTTTCAAGCGCCGGGCGCGCAGGACTCGCCGTCCGTCCTTTGTGCTCATCCGCGCCCGGAAACCATGAACTCTGGCCCGGTGTTTTTTCTTGGGTTGATACGTTCGTTTTGGCATTATGTCTCCTCCATATCGTCATTGGGGCTTTAGCAAAGTAGTCGAGCACGTTGCACTGCTATATTTCCACCAGTGGCTACCGCCACGACGTGCTCGACGAGGCGAACAAAGATCTCACTTTGAATAGCTACGTTGAGGTATTATACCCCGATGTGCCCGTCTGTCAAATTTATAACTGATGTGGGGGTTTGTAGTAGCGGCTTCAGCCGCTTTTCGCCCTGTTGACGGCTGAAGCCGTCACTACGAACAAAGACGCTAATGTCCAATTTATAAGCCTGGAACCCTCCCATGGGTTCGGAACTTGTGTAGGACAGGCTTAAGCTTGTCCTATAGGGACTCCTTGACATCCTCTCCAATTCAGTGTATAATTATGTTAAATCGGCTACGCGAAGCAAAATCAACCAGGAGGTTCTCAATGGTAGTAGAACAGATTCCCATGTTATCCACTGAAGAACGGCCAGAAGCACAGGCCCAGCCCACCTATCTCACTCCCCAGTCACCCCTCGGTGCGGCGATCAGCGAGTTTCAGGGGCACATGATCCGTCAGGGCTTCACCGAAAACACCATCAAATCTTTCTTGGGTGATCTGCGCATTCTGACCAGTTACCTGGGGCAGAATAGACCCGTGGGCACAATTGCTACCAAGGACTTAAACGACTTCTTACTCTATCTGTTGTACTATCGGGGCAAACCGTGCAGTCCCAAGTCATATGCCCGACGGGTGACCACCCTGAAGGTGTTTTTCGGCTGGCTGGCCGAGTCGGGAGTGCTGCCCCGCGATCCTGCCGCAGCAGTAGTGCATCGCCCGGCATCCCCGCCACTGCCTATTATCCTCTATGAAGACCAGGTCGAAAAGTTGCTGCAGACCACCCAGCACCTGGCGCAAAACGACAAGCCTGACGCCCGCCCGCATCTGCTAGTGCGCCTGTTGCTCAGTACCGGCATCAAAAAAGGTGAGTGCATGTCTATCCAGCTCAGCCATATTGACCTCTCTGACCCGCAGGCGCCGGCCCTCTATATTCACTACGATAACCCGAAAATGCGGCATAAGGAGCGCAAGCTAAAACTCCCGGCTGATCTGGTGCCTGTCCTTCAAGAATACCTGGCTCAGTACCAACCGCAGACTTACCTTTTTCCCTGTACGGCGCGGAATCTGGAATACGTCTTGCGCGATGTAGGACAACTGGCCGGGATCCCGGTGGCGGTGGGTTTTGAGACCCTGCGCTGGACAGCAGCCGTGCAAGATTACAAGGCGGGTATGCCCGATGAGACCCTGCGTCAGAAACTGGGCCTCTCCCACATCACCTGGAACGACACGGTCAAGAAGCTCAAAAAGCTGGCCGGGCCAGCTCTCTGAACGGTGAACTTCCCGCAGGTTTAGAACCCGCGGGAGGTTAAGTCAGGGCGAGGCGGGGATAAAGATGCGGAACAGGGCCTGGTATTCTTCGTTGACTGCCAGGTATTCCCCACCCCACCCACCAATGGCGTAAAGGTACAAATCGGTGGCGGCCAGGCCCAGGTTGCGCCATTGGCCGACAATAGGCGTCTCGAAAGCGTACCAGGTATTGGTGCCGGGTTCGTATCGCTCATTAAAAGCCAGATAACTCTTCCATCCGCCCCCCACCGCATAAAGCGTGGAGCCAACGACTGCCACGCTGACCCCGCCTCGGCCCACGGACATTGGTGCGCAAGACGCCCAGGCATCTGCACCTGGATCATACACTTCGCACATAGCCAGCTCGCGGTTTCCATCGTATCCTCCCACGACGTAGACCTGCCCCCCGATCACACCCGCTCCGGCGAATCCCCGCGCGCTGCGCATTGGCGAGAGGGGTAACCACTGGTCAGATATTACATCGTAGACGTAGACCGATCTGGCGTATCGGCTGCCATCCCAGCCGCCAAAAAGGTACAGCTTATCCCCGACGGCAGCGATGGCATAGGCGCACAGGGGCACCGGCAGCGAGGCTTTCTGTTCCCAGGCATCTGTGGATGGATCGTAGACCTCCAGCCGGTCGGTCACCTGCCCGTCGCTCATGTAGCCGCCCGGCACATAAATTTTGCCCCTTATGACGGCGGCTCCGGCATTGGCCACCCCGGTCGGTTTGGAAGCCCGGGAAACCCAGTTGCCAGCGCTGGAATCGTATACGTCTACCGCAGCAGTCACCCCGGTAGCCGTATCTCCTCCAATGACATACACCAGATCACCGATAGACACTGCGGCCATGCGTGCCCTCGGCACTGCCAACGGTCGGCGAGCTGTCCACCGGGAAACTTCTTCCCGGTGCACAGGCGATGAAGGCCCCGCCTGGCGGTCGGTAAAGGGATTGCTCGCCTGTTCCGCAGGACGTGCCGAGGCCACGTGGTCTATGAGAAAAATGGCCAGTATCAGCACCGCCGTCACGCAAAATGTTATGCGTTTCCAAAGGGGGATACGGGCCACGGGCTCCACCGTTGCGGTCGGGGCAGATACTTCTGCCACGACAGGTTCGCTTACCGTCACCCAGCCCTGGCGAACGGCCACCATCGTCGCCTCGGTACGCGATTCTACGCCCAGTTTGGAGAAGATGTTGCGCAGGTGAACTTTGACTGTATTGGGGCTGATGAACAACTCGCGGGCAATCTGCCGGTTGGTCGCTCCCGTGGCTACTAACCGCAGGATTTCGATTTCCCGCTCACTCAATTGCTCTTGTTCCTCAGACATCGGTCCCCGGTCTCCTCGACTCCTGAATCGTGGGTAGCGAGCAGTTCGCGAGCGATGCGAATGTCCTCATGAATCTGGGCGACCAGTTCCTCAGCGCTGGCAAATCGCCGCTCGGCCCGCAGGCGTTCCACGAACTCAACCACCAGGTCGAAACCATAGATGTTCTGATCGAAATCCAGGATGTGAGTTTCCACTGTACGCAGGCGATTTCCATTCTCGGACTCAAAACTTGGTCGGTAGCCGATATTGGCTACAGCCGGATAACGGGTATCGCCCAAGACAGCGTACGCAGCGTACACCCCGTCTGCAGGGATGGCCCGTTCGGGACGGACTTCTAAGTTGGCCGTAGGTACACCCAGGCGATGTCCGCGCCGTACCCCGGCCACCACCCGCCCCGCCAGGCTGGGATAACGTCCCAAAAGCCGGCTGGCTTCCCGCACTTGCCCCTGAAGCAACAGTTGACGTATGCGGGTGCTGGAAATCGCCTCTCCATCACCCGCCAGGGGTTCGATTACGTGCACTGTGAAACCGAATTCCGCGCCCAGACGGCGCAGGGTAGAAACATCCCCCTCCCGATCTTTTCCCAGGGCGAAATCTTGCCCCACCCACAATTCCTTCATGTGCAGATGGCGACAAATCAGAGCCATGAAATCGGCGGCCGAAGTACGCGCCATTTCCTGGTCAAAGCGCAGGATAGTCACTAAATCCAGTCGGAGTTGTTCCAGGAGGGCCACTTTCTCGCCCGGGGTGGTCAGATAAAGAGGTGGGCGGCGGGCCAGGACCACATTGGGATGGGGATGAAAGGTAATCAAACCAGCCAGACGGCCATTGGCATGGGCAGCCCCAACCAATTGGCGGATAAGGTATTGATGACCCCGGTGCACGCCATCGAAGGCCCCAATAGTCAGTGAGGTCTCTTGGGCAAAGTTAACCTGGGTCAAATCGTCAATCACTAACATGACAGATACCTGTTTACCGCGAGGAAGCGAATCAGCGAGTCAGCGGTTCACCGATTCGCTGACTCACTGACTCGCCGATTCTTTAATTGGCGGCGGCATGATGAACTTTAAGAAAATAATCTGCTAGTCGGGACCCTGAGGGAACCGCGACCGAG
>JANLFX010000011.1:37078-56686 GCA_024653325.1 Anaerolineae bacterium | reverse complement strand
TCCTGAGCGCAGCGAAGGGACAAGGTTAACGGACGGGAAGCCCACACAGAGCGTGCGATAAGGTGAGTGCGCCGAGGGTCTGCCGGGGTCCACGAAGAGCGCGGGATGCGTAGAGAGAGGCAACAGGGGCCCTTCGGCCTGGCTCAGGGCAAGCTTGGGAGGCCCCGGTGGCTCCTGAGCCGATGTGCTAGGCCATTATCCGCCATCGGACACAGGTAGGTGGACACGAAAGCCAGAGTAGGGAAACCAGAAGCCAGCGGGGAGTCAGATCAGCCCATAGTACTCGGAGACGGTCGGGCCGGTCACGCGGCAGCCAAGCTGCCGGGGGGAAGGGGCTGACAGGGATACGCAGCCTGCACAGGCCACATTGGCCGGACAAGGAGGGCCGGGGAGACGATGTCAACCTTCTTGCAGGGGATAGCGAATAAGGCGGAAGCGAGTATCCCTGAAGAGCCCGGTGCGGGAAAACCGCACGCCGGGATCTGTGCGGGGGCAGTTGGGTAACCGGCCGTCCTACCGCGATGGCGGCATGCATAGGTGTGGCAAAATGTGAGGTAATTGTGGGATGAATGATCGGGCGGAAACCTTCCCAATGACCGAGATTGCGAAGTTCTGTCAACATTGGAAGATTCGAGAGTTGGCGGTATTTGGCTCTGTGTTGCGCACGGATTTCAAACCAGAAAGTGATATTGACGCCATTGTGACCTTTGAGGACGATGCGGATTGGAGTTTACTCGACCATATTCGTATGCAACAGGAACTCGAAATTCTTCTTCGGCGGAAGGTGGACTTGGTAACCAAGCGGGCAGTTGAACAGAGTCAGAACTGGATACGTCGTCAGGAAATCCTGAATACGGCTGTTGTAATCTTTCCCTCCTACATGGTGACTCATGAAACGAGATGAAGGCACTCTATTGGATATTGCCAAAGCCGCGCGCGCAGGTAGTGTGTCAAATCCTGTGTAAAATAGCGGAGCTGGCTTAGGTAGCAGTTTTGGCAGGCATCGCAAGCCTCTTGAACTTCAGGCTACGGACAACGGCATAGAACATTAACAAGCAACTGTTCTCATTACGGAAAGCCGCCGCCATCTTGCGACTGCGTCGTTTGACCTCCCCAAACAAGCGCTCGATGACATTGGTGGTGCGGATCGTTCGCCAGTGTGCTTTGGGAAAGGCGTAGAACGTCAAACACGCTTCCAGGTCGCGCTGCAAGCAGGCGACAGCCGTGGGATAGATACTTCCATACTTCTCACAGAAAGCGGCTACGGCCTGATCGGCCTGTTGACGACTGTCCTGGTAGAAGATGGCCCTGAGCTCCGGCTTCACGGTCTGGTGCTGTGTCTTGGGGATGTAGCTCAGGACGTTTTCCATCTTGGCGAGGGACGCCGGGGAACTTGGCCTCCAGCGCATTCAGCATGGCTTGGTTGCCGTCGGTGGTCCATAGACCGATTTCCTTGACCCCGCGCTGCTTGCTGTGCTCGAATAACCCTTCCCAGGCGGTCTGATTCTCGCGATCGCCCACGGTGAAGGCCGGGACTTCCCGCTGACCATCGGGACGGATGCCGACAATGGCCAGAATGGGCATCTTACAACCCTCGTGATCATAGATCACCGTGAAGTAGAGGCCATCGGCGAAAGCATACTCGTAGCGTTCAGCCAGGGGACGAGCTTTCCAAGTCTCGTATTCCTCCTCCAGGGTGTGGAAGATCCGGGACACGGTCGAAGGACTCGGATTGAGGCCCGTGAGGCTTTCAAAGACTTCCCCCACCCCACGGGTGCTCACCCCCCGGATGAACATCTCGCCAATGGCTGCGTCCAATTCAGTGCGACGACGTTGATACCGTTGGAACAGTTGGGTGTATCCTTTGCGGGTGCGGGGCACGGGCAGGGCCTCGATCCGTCCCACGGTGGCAGGAGCGCCTTCTGGTGTCCGTATGAAAACGAGTAGAACGATGACCCACATCAACCAGACCAGGACTTGCGCATACAGTGATTTTGTGGCAAACTTCATTTGGAATCGCTCCGGCAAGGTGGTTTAGACAACCTATACTTTGCCACAAAAGGAGCGATTCCGCCAGTTTCACTCTCTATTCGGCTGTTAATGTGCGAAATCTAGGTTAAGGTTCGAGTCCAGTATACAAGTTACGGTTATAGCACACTTTTCGGCATAATCTCCCGAGTATCGAGAATGATGGTCACCGGGCCGTCATTGAAGATGCGCACCAGCATCTCGGCCTGGAACTGACCGGTCTCCACTGCCAGCCCCTCCGCCCGCAGAAACTCGATAAAACGCCCGATGAGCGAGTCGGCGACCTCCGGGCGGGCGGCAGCAGAGAAGCTGGGCCGGCGACCCTTGCGGCAGTCGGCGTACAGGGTGAACTGGGAGACTACCAGCGCGCTGCCTCCCACGTCCAGCGCCGAGAGGTTCAGCTTGCCCTCGGCGTCAGTGAAAATGCGCAGATTGGCGATTTTTTGCGCCAGGTAGCGGGCCTCCGCTTCGGTATCCTCGTGAGTCACACCCACCAGGATCACTAACCCCGGGCCAATCTCGCCTACCACCTGGCCCTCCACGGCGACCGACGCCTCCCTCACCCGCTGAACTACTGCCCGCATTTGGTATCTTCCCGCCTTAACCGCACTGCGAATATCCGCACGCGCGACAGATCACACATCCCTCACTAACCTCTAACAGACTTCCGCACTCCGGACACTCCGGACACGTATCGGCCAGGAACTTGCTCACCAGGGATGAAGGTACGGTTTCGCGGTATTGAGATGTCGGCTCATTCTGCTTGCCATTTATGTACTGTTCAATGGCCTGGCCGATGGCATCGGCGCAGGAGAGGATGCGCATGCCGTTGCGCCACACCGGGGCCGGGCAGCGGATACCGCGCAACTGACGAAGGATGGCCTGAGTATCAATCCCGCTGCGCAGCGCTAAAGAGATAAGCCGTCCCAGAGCCTCCGAGTGAGAGGCCATGCACCCCCCACTTTTGCCCATGGTGGCAAACACCTCGAACAACCCTTGCTCGTCCTCGTTCACCGTCACGTACAAAGTCTGCCCACAACCCAATGTGATCTTTTCAGTAGCCCCCCAGGTCACTGGCGGGCGGGGACGCGGGGAACGATACCCATCGGCCCTCGCAGCGGCGGACTTCTTGGCGGTGCCTTTGGTCAACACCTGCTCCTGGCGGCTGCCGTCGCGGTAGATGGTTAACCCTTTGCAGCCTAACTCGTAGGCCAGCAAGTACGCCTGGCGCACCTCGGCCTGAGTAGCCTGGTTGGGGAAATTGATCGTTTTGCTCACCGCATTGTCGGTGTATTTCTGGAAGGCAGCCTGCATGCGGACGTGCCATTCAGGAGCGATGTCGTGAGCGGTGACAAAAATGCGCTGTACGTCTAGAGGCACGTCCTCCATGCCCTGGCAACCACCACTTTCGGCCACCGCCGCCATCAACTCTGGACTATAGAAACCCCGTTCGCGGGCAACTCTCTCAAACAAGGGATTGACTTCCACCAGGCGATCGTTGTCCATCACGTGGCGGACAAAGGCCAGGGCAAAGTACGGCTCAATCCCACTGGAGCAATTGGCAATGATACTGATGGAACCGGTGGGAGCGATGGTGGTCACCGTAGCATTGCGCATCGGCGGACTGCCCGCTTTCTCCAGCGCACTGCCGGGGAAGTTAGGAAAAGGGCCGCGTTCCTGGGCCAGGACCGCGGATGCCCGCCGCGCTCGCTCCTGGATAAAGCCCATCACCTCTTCGGCTACCCGCACCCCCTCCGGGGAGTCATAAGGTACGCCGAGCTGAACGAGCATGTCAGCGAAGCCCATCACCCCCAGGCCAATCTTGCGATTGGCACGGGTCATCTCCGCGATCCGAGGCAGGGAATAATGGTTAACGTCAATCACGTTGTCCAGGAAACGCACGGCCAGATCCACAGTCCGCTCTAGTTTATCGTAATCAATTTGGCCGTCCACCGTGACCATGTGCCCCAGGTTGATCGAACCCAAGTTGCACGACTCATAGGCAAGCAAGGGTTGTTCACCACACGGGTTAGTTGATTCTATCTCCCCCACGTGAGGAGTGGGATTGGCAGCGTTAATGCGGTCAATGAAGATCAGCCCGGGCTCGCCGTTGCGCCAGGCCATCTCCACGATTTTGTCGAACACGGCGCGGGCCTTGAGGCTTTTCACCGCCTGCCCCGTGCGTGGATTGATCAGCTCGTACTCGGCATCGGCTTTGACCGCCTGCATGAAAGCGTCAGTGATGGCTACCGAGATATTGAAATTGGCGAATGCTCCCTCCTGTTCTTTGCAGGTGATGAATTCCATAATGTCCGGGTGATCCACCCGCAGAATGCCCATGTTAGCACCGCGCCGCCGCCCACCCTGCTTGATCACGTCTGTGGAGGTATCGAAGACGCGCATGAACGAGATTGGCCCGCTGGCGATGCCGCCGGTGGAGCGCACCACGTCACCTGCCGGGCGCAGGCGGGAGAAAGAAAACCCGGTGCCTCCACCCGACTGGTGGATCAACGCCGTAGCCTTCACTGCATCGAAGATACTGGCCATATCATCCTCAACCGGAAGGACGAAACAGGCCGAAAGCTGGCCAATCTCCGTGCCGGCGTTCATCAGGGTTGGGCTGTTAGGCAAAAAGTCGAGGCTAGACATGGCTTCGTAGAACTGAGCCGCCACAGCCTCGACATCGGCCTCGGAGTCATAGATACGCTCAGCAGCAGCGACTGCACGTGCTACGCGCCAGAACATCTCCGTAGGGGTTTCCGTCACCTGCCCCGCGGCGTCCTTGCGCAGATAGCGTCGCTTGAGCACGCTAAGCGCATTTGAAGTGAGGGTATTTGCGTCAGAAGAACTGCTTGCCTCTCGACTGGCAAGGGGTGCATCTACGTCGGCAATCGGGGTACCCATGACAACCTCCTGATTTCCACGTTATTTTTCCTTGTTCCGATCCATCCCCTCATCGCGCGCTGACTCACCCCACATTTTCTCAGGCGCTCCCCCCAGGGCGTTGAAAGTTTCAGGTTTCAGGTTCCGGGTTCAAGTTGGCCGTCGTGCGGAACCCTAGACCCGTGACCTGAAACTTGAAACAGAACTCGATGCTTCCGGTGCTCACCAGAAGCTGCGGCATATTAACAGTGGACTGACATCACTACCGCCGTTCCATCAACCGGTCCACCTCTTTCTTCATGCTTTCCAGGTCGGAAAGAGGGATATATACCGAAGCGAAAAGGATGTAGGCAATATCGTCCAGCTCACGCAGGCCCTCCATCACCATATCGCCTACCACCCGGCTATCCACTTCCGCCTTGCCCAGGCTGGCCACTCGATGCTCCACCTGGCTCACCAGACGCTCGATGTCCTCGACCGCGATGGGTCGCTTGGCACAGGCTTTCTGGATACCCAACATGAGTTTGTCACGATCAAAGGGTTCCCGTCGCCCATCGCGCTTAACGATCATCGGTGCAGACAAAGCCACCCGTTCATAGGTGGTGAACCGCCGTTTGCAGTCCTTGCACTCCCGACGACGGCGGATGCCGTCACCAGCCTCTCGGGTATCAATCACCCGTGAATTTTTACCCTCACAATAAGGACATTTCATGGTACACTCCTTCCTCACAGTGGTGGGCAACGGGCGATCCATGCCCGAATGTTCGAATCCGAAACCAAAAAACGATTTTGCCGTGATAAACAGATGAACTGGCCGGGGATCACTCAGAGAACACCAGGTATCCGATTGCGTGACCGGACAGAGACTAGCATGATCAGCATTGCCCGGGGGTGTCAGTACAACATATAGGGGGTATAAGAATCGGTGCCACAAATTATTGTGGTGAAGGCGGCTGTTATAATACCACAAATACAGCAAGAAGGCAAGTCAGAAATGAGCAAACTACCTTAAAATTCGTGGCTTTTCAGGTAGAGCAGAGGGGGCGCTTCCTCCTCCCTGATCGTTCCGCAGAAAGGAGGAAGCGCAGGATGCGGTAACCTGCCCGTTCGTAAGACAGGCTTAAGCCTGGCCTACGCCGCAGGACGGAGGGTTTCATTATCAGTTAGATAAACCGGGTGAGTTACTGGCGACGCATGAAGGTGGGAATGTCCAGGTCTTCGCTGCCGGCCAGTTGGGCGATCTTCAACTCGAACGGTTTTTGCTGGCGGGCGGGCGTTGCGGCAGTTCTCTGTTCCTGACCAGTGGCGTCAAAGCCGGTGGCGATGACCGTGATACGAATCTCGTCGTGCATCTCCTCATCAATGACCGCTCCGAAGATGATGTTCACATCCGGATGCGCGGTTTGGCGAATGATCTCTGCTGCCTCATTGACCTCGAACAGGCTGAGGTCGGGGCCACCGGTGACGTTGAACAGAATGCCCCGCGCGCCGTCAATGGTCACGTCCAGCAGCTTGCTGGAAATAGCCGCTTGGGCTGCTTCTACGGCACGGTTCTCCCCGCTGGCCCGGCCCACGGCCATGAGTGCAGCTCCACCCTCAGACATGATGGTGCGCACATCGGCGAAGTCCAGGTTGATCAGGCCCGGCACGGTGATCAACTCGGAAATGCCCTGGATACCCTGTCGCAATACGTCATCGGCCACGCTGAAAGCCGCCCGCAACGAGGCCTTCTTATCCACGATTTGGAGCAGCCGATCGTTGGGAATAACGATCAGGGTATCCACTTGCTCTTTGAGGCAGGCGATACCTTCCTCAGCCACGGCCCGCCGTCGCGCTCCCTCGAAAGAGAAGGGCTTGGTGACCACACCGATGGTCAGCGCCCCCAACTCACGGGCGATTTTAGCCACCACTGGCGCAGCACCGGTGCCCGTGCCTCCGCCGATCCCGGCGGTGAGGAAGACCATGTCGGCGCCGGTGAGGGCCTCGTACAAATCATCGGTGGACTCCTCCGCCGCTTTGCGCCCTGTCTCGGGATTGCCGCCGGCGCCCAACCCTTTGGTCAGTTTATCGCCGATACGGATGCGCTTGGGGGCCTGGGAGAGCATCAATGCCTGGGCGTCGGTGTTGATGGCGATGAATTCCACACCACGCAACCCTTCTTCAATCATACGGTTCACCGCATTAGACCCACCTCCGCCAATGCCCACTGCCTTGATCTGGGCGAAGTTCTCCAACTCAGAAATCCTAGATTGTGCTCGCTGCTGCATTTCCGCCTCCTTTACGGGTTTTGGTGATCTCTCTGCTGAGTGTTGCTACGCCGTCCATCTTTTTTCTAACCGCAGAGGCCGCAGAGACCTGTCCTGAGCGTGCTCGAAGGAACGCCGAGCTTTATCATCAGATTAACCCGATTAATCGGATGATTGCGCTCTCTGCAGTAGAACTGGATCAGCAACGCCCAAGCGGGGGACTATCATGGTTTTTTACGCTCTCATAATTGCACTGGGTAGGGCTACATCCAATCGGGATGTTTGATCCGTTACATCATCCGGGCAGGAAAGCTCTGAGCCACTGCGCCAGACGTCGGTACACGGGAACGCTCCGCGTCCGCGGACGAGCGGTTGTCGTCTGCCGCACCCCCCATAGAAGCAAACCTACACTGGTAGCGTAGGCTGGGCTGGAAAGAACGTCCACCAACCCTTGTAAGTCGTGGGGTGCACCGACCCGTACCGGCAAGTTGAGTATCTCGCGTCCCAATTCGGTGATGCCGGCCAAGTCGGCTGTGCCACCACAAAGCACGACCCCGGCAGGCAACAGGCCATCGTAGCCGGAGCGCTTGACCTCTTGCATAATGAGCTCGAAAATCTCCCCCATGCGCGCCGCGATAATCTGCGCCAGGAACTGGCGGCTGACGGTCTGCCTGGCATTTTCACCAAAGGCAGCCACATCCAGCATCTCGTCCCCGGCCAGGCCCAGGGGGTAAGCGTGCCCATACCGCTTTTTCAGTTCCTCCGCAGTGGTAAAAGGGGCCCGCAAACCCACGGCGATGTCATTGGTCAAGTGATTGCCACCCACGGCCAGGATAGTGGTGTGCCACACGCTCCCCTCAATGAAAACGGCAATGTCCGTAGTCCCTCCCCCAATGTCGGCCAGGACAACGCCCATTTCCCGTTCGGTGTCGGTCAGCACCGCCTCACCAGAGGCCAGGGGGCTGAGTACCAGTTGCTCGATGGCGATGTCCAGCCCTTCTACGCACTTAACCAGGTTCTGGATCGAGGTGGCAGCCCCGGTGACGATGTGAGTCTCTACTTCTAGCCTGTAGCCATGCATGCCCAATGGCTCGCGCACCCCATCCTGCCCATCTACAGTGTAACCCCGGGGCACTATGTGGATCACTTCACGGTTATAAGGTATGGCGATAGCCTGGGCGGCATCCAGAGCCCGATCAATATCCTCCTCGCTGATGCCATGGTGACCGTGGGCGACGGCCACCACGCCCCGGCTGTTGGTGGACGAGATGTGTGCTCCGGCAATGCTCACATAAGCACGCTCGATTTCGTAGCCGGAGATGCGCTCCGCTTTCTCCACCGAGGCAGCGATGGCCTCTGCTGCCTCATTGACGTTAACTACCACCCCTTTGCGCAGCCCCCGCGAAGGCGTGATGCCCACCCCCACGATGCGCAAAAGGCCCTCATCGTCCACTTCTCCAACCAGGGTGCAAATCTTCGTCGTGCCAATATCAATGCCGGCGATAGTCTTGCCCAAAGCCTGCCTCCCCGTTCACAGCGATGTGTGTTCCTGACCAGACCCCTGTTGCCGCTGGGACAGGAGTTCCAGCACGTGCCGCCTGATGCGCGCCAGATTGTTGAACAGGCGCACGCCAAAGGCCACAATAGCGGCGTAATACAGCTCAACTCCCAGCCTGTCACCCAGAAAAGTCAATCCTGCTGCCAGCAGGGTGTTGGCAAAGAACCCGCTGAGAAAGACCCGATTCTGGTATTCTCCTTCTAACTCGGCCCGCACCGCACCCAACACCGAATCCAGGGCAGCCAGAATGCCCATCGCCGTGTAGCGGGAGTACTGGGCTGGGATGGAGATGGAAAACACCGAACCAATGATGATGCCTAGTAACAGGCCAATGATCGGTAACCACATCTTACGCTCTTTGTTACTGCTTGCTCGCTGCTGGTTGCTGGAACGAATCTGCAACTTTGAACCTGGAACCTGAAACTCACTTGTAACACGGACTTTCCTTGAACCGCAGGTCAATGTACTCCGGATGCTCCCCGGAAGCAGCTAATTGCTCCACCAACGCCTGCAGGATAGCCAGTTTCTCCGCCATATCCGTGCCCGTGCCCAGGTAAACATCACAGCCCAACGAATGCCGGAAACTGAGCCCGGTCCTGGATGAATAGCGTACAGCAAGTAGCTCCGGCATCAGTTTCTGGAGCTGAAGCGCTCCGGCCACTGCCCCCGCATCCACCCGATCGCCGGGACGCAAGGGTTCGCTATCCTGGTCCTCAACCAACAACTCACCTTCGGCACCAGTCTGAGCAGTGAGCACGGTACCCTGTTTATCCACCAGCCAGCGCGTTCCAGCCCGCTGCCACACGACCTGCGGCTCGCGCTCTACCACGGTGATAGTCACCCGGTTGGGCAGGGAACACTGGACCTCGGCGGAAAGAATACCGGGCAGGTGAGCCACCGCATCCGCCACCTGTTGCGGGTTCACCCAGAAAATGCTCAACCCGTCCAGCCCGCTGGCGGCGAAAATCTCCTCTGGGGTAACCAAGCTATTGCCCTTTACCGTGATCTCATAAACGTAGAAATCGTCGGTCAGGAACAGCCAGTAACCCAACGCTGCCAGCAGAACCAGCCCGATGCCCACAATAAGATTGATTCTTACCCACCGGAAGCTGACCAGCGGGCGGACAAGGCCCCTGGCAGACACGCTGGAGACTGCCGGCAAGCCCAGGGCCGCATCATAGACCCCACTCAACCTGCGTTGTGATCGTTTGTGCCGCCTCCTGGTTCTGGTCAAGGGAAAGCGACTTTTTGTTTTGTGTGCCAGGCCGGACGATTTCGTGACCATCGCTGCCTCTGCAACCGGGACGGGTTGACAACCCGACCTACATTGGACTGTACGAGGTCCGGGAACGGCTCTTGTCCTCGTATCGTTCCAACGCCAGCTCGATCAGCCGATCAATCAGCTCCGTGTAGGAGATGCCGCTCGCCTCCCAAAGCTTGGGATACATGCTGATGGGAGTGAAACCGGGGATGGTATTCACCTCACTCAGATACAAAGTACCATCATCCCGATCCAGCAAGAAATCCACACGGGCCATACCCGCACAGTCAATGGCCAGATACGCCTTGATGGCCAGTTCCCGCGCGCGGAGGGCGGTTTCCTCCGGAATGGGGGCGGGGATCAGCAGTTTGGAACCCTCGTCAATGTACTTGGCCCGATAATCGTAGAACTCACGGCAGGGTATGATCTCGCCGGGCACACTGGCGATAGGATCATCATTCCCCAACACGCTGACCTCAATCTCGCGGGCGTTGATTCCCTGTTCCACCAAGAGCTTACGGTCATAGCGCGCGGCTTCGTCCAGTGCCAGGGGCAATTCCGTGTGTTCATGCACCTTGGTGATGCCCACACTGGAGCCCAGGTTGGCCGGCTTGACGAACATGGGATACGACAGCATAGCCTCAATGCGCTCTATCACCGCCTCCTGATTTCGCTCCCACTCCTTGCGTTTGATGCTAAGATAAGGGACGACCGGCAATCCATGGGCGCGCATCAGGTCCTTGAAAATCAACTTATCCATCCCCAGAGCTGAACCGGTTACCCCTGCGCCCACATAAGGGATACCGGCCAGTTCCAACAGACCCTGCACTGTGCCATCCTCGCCATAGGGGCCATGCAGCACGGGGAACACCACATCTATCTCGGTCAGACGAGACGGCGTCAGACCTTTATCGCTCTCTTTCAAATGCATCAGCCCTCGCTGCGATGGATCACCCAGCAGAGCCACCGGTTCACTTCCCGCATCCACCCCAGATTGCAGGGCTTTCATCGGATCACCTGAAGCGATCCAGCGCCCATCTTTGGTGATGCCGATGGGCAGTACTTCGTACTTTTCCTTGTCTATAGCCTTCATGATCCCCTGAGCGGAAACCAGCGATACTTCGTGCTCGCCCGAACGCCCGCCGAAAATCACGGCCACTTTGATTTTTCGTTTTCCCATTTAATCCCAGTCTCCGATCAACTCGATCTCTAGCTCCAATCGTTCACCGAATTCACGCAGTACTCTTTCCTGGGCCAGTTCAATGAGGGCTTTCACGTCCGCCGCCCGCGCCCGCCCCAGGTTGACTATGAAATTGGCGTGCCTGGGGGAGATCATCGCCTCTCCCCGGCGGATGCCTTTCAACCCGGCCTGTTCTATGAGGAATCCGGCCGGATACTGCGCCGTGCGTTTGAACACCGATCCCGCGCTGGGTTCCACCGGTTGTCGCTCCTCGCGGCGGCGGATGTACTCAGCCACCCGTTCCTTGAGAGCAGCCACGGGCTCTGGCCGCAGCACCATTTCCGCTGCCAGGATAACTTCCTTGCGTCCGCGAGACGTTACACTTCCGGCCTTGAACCGGCTCATCCGATAATCGAATTCGGCTTCGGCAGCGCTTATCTCCCGCACACCGTTGGCGTCCAAGATGGTGAGACGGCGGACTACATCACTCATGTATCCGCCGAAAGCACCGGCGTTGCCTACCACTGCCCCACCCACACTGCCCGGGATGCCTACTGCCCAATCCAGACCGGCCAGGCCACGGGCTACACTTTCGCGGGCGATGTCCCGGAGATTCGCTCCGGCCTCCGCCCATACAACGGTCTCGTCATTGCTCGTATAACGTACCTGCCCCGCCCGCAGTTCGATGACCAGGCCGCGGATACCCGCATCGGCCACCAGGATATTCGTTCCCCGGCCCATGACGAAAACGGGAACATCGTACTCTGCAGCCAGAGCCACCATCTGGGCCAGCTCATCACCGCTTTCGGCGATGAGATACAGGTCAGCCGGGCCGCCGATGTGGTATGAGGTGTGCTCGGACATCGGCTCGTCTGTCAGCAAACGATCACCCCACCGTCGTTGCAAGGCCGCTTTCAATGACTCAAATTCCAATAATCCAACTCCCAATGCGCCTCTTGCCTCCTAATTTCCTGCCCCTTGTTACTCAACTCGTTACTTGCCACTTGAGCCGGGCCAACAGGTTCTCCCCCACCAGGTAACCATCACCCGCGCCCAGGGTGAGCACCACATCACCCGGCCGGACATGTGCTGCCAGGTATTCGGTCACCGCCTCCAGTTCGGCGATATGGTGCGCGTCCGGATGCGACATACGGGCCACCAGATCGGCGGCGCTCACGCCCAGTGAGTTGTATTCGCGGGCGGCGTAGATAGCGGTGACAATCACGTGATCGGCATCGCTAAAGCTGACTGCATACTCGTCCAGAAGCCCCTTTGTCCGGCTGTAAGTGTGCGGCTGGAACACGGCCCAGATGGAGCTTTGCGGGAAGCGCGCCCGCGCAGCGGCCAGCGTGGCACGAATCTGGGTGGGATGGTGGGCGTAGTCGTCAATTACCGTCACCCCACCTGCCATGCCCTTGAGCTCAAATCGCCGCCCCGTGCCCTGGAATTCCGCTAACGCCCTACCTACTATCTCCTGATCCACATCCAGGTGATGGGCCACAGCCAGGACGGCCAGGGCATTCTGTACATTGTGGATACCGGGCAAACGGATGGAGAAACGGCCAACATCACTCCCTTGGTATCGAACTACAAAATCGCTACCCCCTGCCTGATTGCTCCGCACATCCACCGCTTGCCAGTCTACCCCATCACCCAACCCATACGTCACCCTCCGAGTCCCCCCGAGTTCCCCCAATAACTCCCGTATCCTCTCATCATCCCTACAGCCGATGACCCAGCCATCACGAGGAACCAGAGCCAGGAAACTACGAAAGGCCTCGACCATGCTTCCCAAATCGGGATAACAATCAGGATGGTCCATCTCGATATTGGTCACCACCGCCACCTGAGGCCGCAATCCCAGAAACGTGCGGTCATATTCATCGGCCTCGATCACAAAATGAGGCCCCCTTCCGGCACGGGCATTGGTGCCCAGGTCCTGAAGCACGCCCCCCACGATAAAAGTGGGATCCAGTCCAGCCCGTACCAGAGTGAAAGCGATCAGAGCAGCGATGGTCGTTTTGCCGTGAGTGCCGGCCACAGCGATTCCCAGCTTACCGGCCATCATGTCCCCCAGAACTTCGGCCCGTTTGACCACCGGGATACCTCGTTGTCGCGCGGCTACGACTTCTGGATTATCCGCCGGGACTGCGGAGGAGACGATCACCAGGTCCGTGTCGGGGGGCAGATGTTCCGCGTCGTGGCCGATATACACACTCACCCCCTCGCCAGTCAGCACATCGGTAATGGCCGAAGCCCGCCGGTCCGAACCCGATACCTGGTGCCCCCAGGCCAGCAACACCCGGGCGATAGCCGACAGGCCGATACCGCCGATGCCTACCAGGTGAACGCGCGATGGCGAGGTCAAGTTTAATGCACTCATCGGATAATCCGTAGAATGATAAAGAAGAACACCAGGAAAGGCAATAATGGCCGCAGGACAATGGGCGGTAAAGCGTAGCTGGCAATCGTCTGCGCCATCGGTGTCAACGGAAGCTGGACCAACACAGGATAATGATAATAGGCCAGATAATACCACGCAGTACCAGCGATCAGATAACCGTTAACCAGTCCGACCAAAAGAGCCAGGAGCCAGCCCTGAATTCCCGGAGGGTCGGTGCCGCCGAAGGCCAGCGTCTCACCCTGATAAGAGATAAACGTCACGAGGATCAAAGTGATAGCAAAGAACAAGAAACTAACCAGATCACCAGCGCCCGCCGATAGGGGATGGCCCACCCTAACCATACCCTGTTCCACCAGCTTCAGCAACCGCTCACCCAAAGTCGAGTAAGCCCACAGCAAAACGATAAGGGGCAAGGTGACACCCAGTTCGCGCAGGAAGCCGCGCACCATGCCGACCAGACCAAATATGGCGATGACGGTGAAAAACACCACTTCAAGAGGAACCACAGCGCCCGTCTCCTCGGATCAGGTGACTGGACTCTGGCGTTTTGGGCTCGTAGTGACGACTTTAGTCGTCTGCAGGCGGAAAAGAGCGACTGAAGTCGCTACTACGAATCTACATCTTGTGGCAATGAAACAACTGCCTACAATGTATAGCGGTGCTCAAAATTCGCCAGACTCCAGCAGGTGACAGTCACTTTAGAAGTGATTGTCACCTTAGCGTTTTTTGGCCTGCTGCCAGCCCCTGACGATAAACACCAGCAGCACCACGACTATGGCATATCGCAGGTTACGCGTCAGCAGATCCCAGGCGGCCGTGCCCGGGATGACCACCAGCGTTTTGGTCGCCGCCAGATAACGAGGGATGAAGAACATGGCTACCAGGAATCCATTTAAGCCCCCTACCACCGTACCCGTCAACTGAGTGAAAAAAACGCTCACCATCCGATTGACCGATTTCTTTGACTTCTTCCCTTCCAAACGGCTGCGAGCCATGGCCAGAATGTCAGGGGCCCCTCCCCGCCAGAATCGGTTGCCCAACCAGTAGAAGAAAACGCCCAGCGCAACGAAGACCGCAGTGTTAAACCACAGCATGTTCTGGGGATCATCTACATTCACCAGGGGTGGCCGCTTTTTCACCGCTTCCCAAATGGGCAGCGGATTATCGGCTAATACTCCACCCTTAGCAGCGAACAGAAACAAGCGTACAAACCGGTTGACGACGGGCACCAGCGGCTTGCTATCCACCTGGCAAAGCAAAGTACCAACCAACAAGCCGAAGAAAAACACCAGGTTCCTCCGCACATCACGTCTATACCCCAGGTAGGCGAAAAAAGCCACGAAAATCAGCACGACTGTAGTCGCTGTCAATTCGACGACCTGCAGCCCTTCCTGCGGCGATCTACTCAATAGCATGAAAGCCGGCTCCCCTGGTTTCCTTCGCCAGTCGCAATATCTCTTCGGCGATACGCTGCGCCGCCTCCGGCTGGGCCAAAGCCCGCGCTCGTGCGCTCATCTCTGCCAACCGCTCTCGGTCGTCCAGCAGCGCCTGGATGGTGGGCAGCAACTTGCTGCTCAGTTCTGCATCCGCGATTTTGACCGCGGCTCCTCGTTGCACCAGATATTCAGCATTCACATCTTGATGTTGTCCGGCGTATGGATAGGGTATCAGAATGCTGGGCAGGGCCAGGGCCGGGAATTCCCCTATTGTGGACGCGCCGGCGCGGGCCACCACCAGGTCTGCCGCCGCCAGAGCATCTACCATTTCTTCGTGTAGGTAAGGGTAATGGCGGTAGCGGGCGCGCAGACCGGTGGGCAACGACTTCGCCCTGTCCGCCACCCACTCCGCATCCAGCGCCCCACTGATGTGCAGTACCTGACACCGTTCCAGCAGTTCGTCCAGGATGGCACACAGCGCGCGATTGATACTCCGCGCCCCTCGACTGCCGCCGAACACCGTGACCACCTGTACATCGGTGACCAGATCGAAAGTCGCCCGCGCACTCACCTTGTCGGCGGCAAAGAAAGCAGCACGCACCGGATAGCCAGTGACCACGGTTTTGTCTGCCCTGAAATACCGCCTCACTTCTGGAAAAGATACCGCCACCCGGGTGGCGAACCTGCTCAGCACACGGATGGCCAGGCCCGGTTCCAGGTCCGGTAGATAGATCAACACCGGTATGTGCTGCAGCCAGGCAGCCAGGGCCACGGGCACACACACATATCCGCCAGTAACCAGCACCGCCTGGGGGGAGAATTCCCTCACGATGCGTCGCGCCTGGATCAGGCCCCGGACCAGACGGATGAAATTGCGGGCTACGACCCATGGGGCCAACCCCCGCACCTGTCCGGCGGCGATAGCCTGGAAAGCAATCCCCTGTCGTTGGGCCAGTACTGCTTCCACCCCTCCCTCGCTGCCGACGTACAACAACGAGATGTCGCAGGGGCCGGTGGCTTTCAGGGCCTCAACGACGGACAGGGCGGGATACACGTGTCCCCCGGTCCCGCCCCCCGAGATTATCACGCGCACGCATGCTCACCCTTCGTTTATTGCCACTGCCCCGAGAGATACTGAGCAACAGCCCCACGCTGCCCAGGGCCACCACCAGCGAGGAGCCGCCGTAGCTGATGAAAGGCAACGGCACCCCGGCATAAGGGAGGGTAGCCGTCACCACGGCGATATTGACCAGGGCCTGGATCACCAACGAACAGGTTAACCCTGCCGCCAACACCGTACCGAAGGCGTCGGGGGCTTCCAACGCGATTTTAAGCCCCCGGTAAGCCAGGGCTACGAACAAGCCGATCACCACCAGACAGCCGATCAGCCCCAGCTCCTCGCCTAACACGGCGAAGATAGCATCCGTATGCACAGCCGGTATGTAACCAAACTTCTGACGGCCCGCCCCCAGCCCAACCCCTGTCCATCCTCCACAACCCAAGGCGATCAGCGTCTGACGAATGTGATAAGCAATTCCGTTAGGATCGCTATTGGGGTCCAGGAAAACAGCGACTCGCGTGGCACTGTGAGGCATCTGGCTGACCAGGAAAACAAACGTTGCCCCGCCGAAGATCAGGCTGATAGCCAGTTGCAGCAGATCCGCCCCGGCGATAAAGAACATCGTGCCTCCGGTAACGGCAATGAGCGCTGCCGTGCTCAGGTCCGGTTGGAACATGATCAGTCCGGTCACCAGGCCGATGAGAATAGCAAAAGGGATAAGCCCGTGGGTAAGTTGCCGGATGCGCTCACCCTTGGATGACAGCCAGGCGGCAATGTAAATAACTACCGCCAGCTTACACAATTCGCTGGGTTGGATGGAGCCACCAGGCAGCAGCCAGCGCTGTCCTCCAAAACGCGTATTCCCGACGACCAGCACTATTCCCAATAACAGAAGCACGCCAGCCATGAGCAGGACGGCGACCCGCTGCCAGAAATGATACTCGATACGGGCTAACACGATCAGAGCTACCAGGCCTACCGCCATCCACAAAATTTGCCGCTTTAAAAAATAAGCTGGATCGCCATAACCTTTGTAAGCCAGATCGAAAGTGGCACTGTAGACCAACATCAATCCCACAATCAACAAGGCGGCGACGGTAATGATGAGAAAATAATCTATGCGCCAGCTCGCCTCACGGATGCGTTTAACCGTCATTGCTTTCCCCAGTCCGAAAATAAGCTATGGGACGGGATGGCATCCCGCCTCGCTACGTCACCCGCAGCCATATCTGCATGCGTGGAATGTCCGTTTCTTTAGCCGGGCGCTTACCCGGCTCCAGAGCAAAATCCGCCCCACACACCAGGCAACGCCACACCTCCCGCGAATCGCGGGGCCGGTTGAGCTTGCCCTGGGGGGTACGTACCTTACTTAGAGGACCATGGCAGATTGTACACTTCATTGCTGAGTTGACCTCCTTCTAATCTTATTCCTCACCGGAGTCTGGCATTTTAGGCTCGTAGTGACGACTTTAGTAGCTCGACATTGTTAGATTTGCCGTGTGGTGACTACCTCACCCATCCCCACCCCGGCCCTCCCCTTCCCGCTCCGCAGCGGAGAGGGAAGGGGAGGGTGAGGGAGGGATTAGGAGAGGTCAAAAAGCCCGCATTTAACATTGTCGAGGTAGTCTACATGCGGAAAAGAGCGACTGAAGTCGCTACTACGAATCTACATCTTGCTCCAACTGCTTCACCAACTCCCTGAAGCGCTCGCCCCGTGCAGCGAAATCCTTAAAGGCATCGAAACTGGTACACCCTGGCGCCAGGAGCACCACATCGCCTGGCCGGGAGACCCGCGCAGCCACCACCACTGCTTCCTCCAGCGTGCTCACACTGGTCACCTCCGGCCCTCTCCCCATAGCCGCCTTGCTCCTGGCCGCAGCCATTGCCCGTTCAATGATGGGCACCGCCTCGCCGAAGAGCACCAAATGCCTCACCTTGCGCAGGATAAGCTCCGCTGCCTCGTCCCAGGGCAAATGCTTATCTCGTCCCCCGGCCAGCAGGACGATGGGCGCATCGAACGCGCGCAAGGCCGCCACCATTCGCTCCGGCGAGGTGGCGATGGAATCGTTGTACCAGCGCACACCGTTCAACTCGCGCACCAACTCCAGGCGATGCTCCACCCCACTGAACGTGGTGGCCACAGCGGCCATCGCCCTCACATCTGCCCCGGCGACCCCGGCCAGCGCGCAGGCGGCCAGCACGTTATCCACGTTGTGACGGCCCAGCAACCTGATCTCGCTCACCGCACACACCGCTTGCTCTTCCTGGCCCAGGCGCAGGGTGACGACCTCATCCCGCAGAAAGGCCCCCTGCTCCACGGCTTCCCGCTGACTGAAGAACAGCACCTGCCCCCGACATTCACCGGCCAGGGCGCAGGCCTCCGCATTATCGAGACCCAGCACGGCCACGTCATCGGCCCGCTGATGGAGCAGAATCTGCTTCTTGGCGGCGATGTAGGCTTCCATCGAAGGATGGCGGTCCAGGTGGTTGGGACTGATATTCAGCACGGCGGCGATGGCCGGACTGATACCTCGTCCCTCCTCCCCGGCCCAGGGAGCGAAGAATTCGAGTTGAAAGCTGGAAAGCTCCATCACCACCCGGTCGGTGGGCGCGATCTCCGCCAGATGCTCAATCAGCGGAAAGCCGATGTTGCCGCCTACCCAGGTCGTCTGTCCGCTGGCGCGCAGTATCTCACCCACCAGCGTGGTGGTCGTCGTCTTGCCACTGGAGCCGGTGATGCCCACGATAGGCGCCGGGCACAGCTCGACGAATAGGCGCGTCTCACTGCTCAGGGGCACGCCCCGACGGCGCGCTTCGACCAGGAGCGGAATCTCCAACGGCACACCGGGGCTGACAAACACCACGTCCGTGTCCAGCAACTCCAGCGGATGCTCGCCCAGCACGAAACGGATGGGCCATCCGGCCAGCGCGGCCACATTCTCGGCCAGGGCCTCCGCACTTTGTCGGTCGGTGACGGTGACCGTAGCCCCCTGAGCGGCCAGAAAGCGGGCCAAAGCGGTTCCCTCGCGGGCCAGACCGACGATGGTGACCCGCCGTCCGGCGAAAGACCTCACAGTACCACCACGTTATCCGCCGTTTGCATGGCCTCGATGATGCCGTCCTGGCTGCCCACTTTGCCCACGGCCACCTGGTCCAGCAGGCCAGCCGACTTCAGGCAAGTGCGACAGGCGACCAACTCCACCCCCCTGGCCTCCACCGCGCGCAGCAGGTCCAGCAGGGGGGAGTCTCGCGTGACCCAGCGCACGCCCTCGGTGTAGAACAGCAGCCTGGTAGGTGGGGCTTCGGCGTTGAGCAGCAGGCGCAACAGGGACTCCAGTGGAAACTCCTGATTCCCCCCGTCGGGCGGGGACAGCCCGTCGTGGGCCACGGCAATGGCTAAAGACCGATTCATTTCGCCACCTCCTCGCGACTTACTCTCCGTAAGCGGGATGTTGGATTGAGGCTGCGCCTCAACCCTACTTAACTCCCGCAGGTTTGGAACCTGCGGGAGGATTGGAGATCTACAGCAGCGCCAGAGCGATACCCAGCATG
>JANLFX010000011.1:0-36981 GCA_024653325.1 Anaerolineae bacterium | reverse complement strand
ATGGCCACCAGAATGCCCACCAGCCAGAACCGCTGGGTGACCTGCGTCTCCGACCAGTGCTTTCTCACCCTCCCGCAGGTTGCGGGGATGTACGATCAGACCATCAAAATCCAACTTGCAGAGACCAATTTCGTGACAAATCAACGCCCTAACCTGCGGGAGGGTAACGTACTACAGCAGCGCCAGAGCGATACCCAGCATGGCCACCAGAATGCCCACCAGCCAGAACCGCTGGGTGACCTGCGTCTCCGACCAGCCCAACAGCTCAAAATGGTGATGCAGGGGGGCCATCTTGAACAGCCGCTTCCCCCTGGTCAGTTTGAAATAGGCTATCTGCAAAGTCACCGAGCCAACCTCGGCGACGAACACCGCCCCGATCACGGGCAACAGCAGCCACTGGCCGCTCATCAGGGCCACCACCGCCAGCGTGGCCCCCAGGGCCAGCGAGCCGGTGTCGCCCATGAACAAATCGGCCGGATGAGCGTTGAACCACAGAAAAGCCAGCAGCGCGCCTACCACCGTGAAACAGAAGGACAACAGCGGGTTCTGTTGCTGCAAATAGGCAATAATCCCGTAGGCGGCGAAGGCCAGCACCGAAAGCGACCCGGCCAGCCCGTCCAGTCCATCGGAAAAGTTGACGGCGTTGGACATGGCGACGATGACGAAAGTGGCCGCCGGCACGTACCACCAGCCGATGTCCACCCACTCGCGCACGCCCGGCAGGCCCACCACACTCAATTTCAATGCATAGTGCAGGCCCAATGCCGTGCCAAAAGCCAGCAACGTTTGCCCGGCGAATTTGTAAGGCATTGGCAGGCCATTACCACCCCACCAGCCACGCACCCCGGCGATGTCGTCTATCGCGCCCAGGATGCCGAATCCAATGAGCACCAGCAATGGCACCAGGATAGATTTGCCGATCAGCGTACTGCCGTGCTCGAAGCCGAAATAGGCCAGAAAGGCGCGCCCGGCCTCGAACCCGCTCAAGAAGTTGGCGAAGTTAAGGGCCACGGTGATCACGAACACCGGCACCAGGATCATCACCCCGCCCATGGTCGGCGTGCCCAGTTTGTACTGATGGGTGCTGGGGCCTTCAATGCGAATCTGTTTGCCGATGCGCCAGCGACGCAGCAATTGAATCAACGGCGGGCCCCAGATCACGGCCAGGAGAAACGAGACCGCGCCCAGGGTGAGAGCAAAAGGCATAGGGGCAGTGGCCATTATTCACCCGCCCCCTTCCCTCGCTCGTCCACCGGCGCACTCAAAGCGGTCACAATCTCCTCCATCCGCATCCCGCGCGAGCCTTTGACCAGGATCACATCACCTGGCGCGACGACCTCGCGCAGCCAGTCGCTGGCCTGCGCGTTATCTGCGGCAAAGTACACCCGTTCGGCGGGCATCCCGCAAGCCAGCGCCTCCTCACCAATGATCCGTCCCCGCGGGCCCACGGCGACCAGGATGGCCGCCACGTCTACTGCCCGCCGCCCGACCTTGCGATGTCCCTCTTCTTCATAGCTGCCCAGCTCCAGCATATCGCCCAAGACGGCAATCTTCCGGCCTTCCAACTCATCCAACAAATTTAGCGCGGCGATGGCCGAGGCCGGACTGGAATTGTAAGTGTCATCCAGCAGCGTGCAGCCATTGATCCCCGGCACAACCACCAGCCGCAATTGAACAGTGTCCAGCAGTCCGCCGATAATCTCCTCCCAGGACTCACCCTCTACCAGGCCAACGGCTACGGCCCGCAATGCCGTATGCACACTGTGCCGGCCCAGCAGTGGCACCCTGGCGTGAATAGTCTCACCCCGATAATGTAACTGGAAATGCACCCCTTCCAAGCCCCGGCTCTGTACCTCGCTGGCCCACAGATCGCAGTCCGGGCTTAGCCCGTAAAAGAAAGGGCGAGCCGCCGTCATCCCGGCCATGGGCCGCACCAGGGGATCATCGCCATTGAGGATCGCCACCCCATCGGCGGGCAGGGCCTGTACCAGTTCGGCCTTGGCCTGGGCAATGCGCTCAATGGTACCCAACCGCTCCAGATGCACTGGCCCCACGTTGGTCACCACCCCTACCACCGGGCGGGCGATTTCCGCCAGCAAGGCAATCTCCCCCACATCGTACATGCCCATCTCCAGCACCACGCGCTCGTGTTCAGGAGTGAGCTGCAGCAGGGTGAGAGGCAAACCAATCTCGTTGTTGTAATTGCCCTCGCTTTTCAGCGTGCGGAAGCGGCGCTTGAGCACCGCATAGGCCATCTCCTTGGTCATGGTCTTGCCCACACTGCCCGTCACACCGATGACGCGCACGTCGAATTTGGCCCGCCAAAAAGCAGCGAAACGCTGCAACGCGGTCAGACTATCCTCTACCCGCAGGCAGAGCGGTAGACTCACTCCCCCCGCTGGCCATGACAAAGGCAAGCGCCTGGTATCCAACACATGGCACTCGATAGGCAGTTCCCTCTCGACGATAGCCGCCACCGCCCCGCGACTGAAAGCATCGGCTACGAAATCGTGCCCGTCCTGCCGCTCGCCGCGCAGGGCGACGAACATCCCGCCCGGCGTCACCAAACGGGAATCTATCACCACACTGCTCAGTGGCTGTTCGGTCTCGATTATCCTCTGCCCGCTGAGGGCTTCAATTGCATCTGCCAGAGTTAACATCGCATCTCCAGATCGGGCGGGAATCCTCCCGCAGGTTTAGAACCTGCGGGAGGATTCACTCGACCATCGCCTGCTGACGTACGTTGTCCGGCGGAATGTTCATCATCAGGAAAAGCTGCTCGGCGATGCGCTTGAACACCGGCGCGGCCACCTCCGTACCCCAGGGTGACACCGTCGGTTTCACAATTTTGACCAACACAATGAATCGCGGTTCGTCAGCCGGAGCAAAGCCCACAAACGAAGCAATGGTCGAGTTGGGATCGTACCCGCCCGGAATGGGCATTTGCGCCGTGCCGGTCTTGCCCGCGATGCGATAACCGGGCACTGCCGCCAGCTTGGCCGAACGCTCCACGACCGCGACCATCATCTCGGTCAATTCCTTCGCCACTTCAGGCGAGATAGCCTGCTGCAAATACGGCCTGGTACTGATCACCTGCTCCTGGTCAATTATCTGAGCCACTATATAAGGCCGGGGTAACAGACCGTGATTGGCCACCGCCGAGACGGCAGTGATCATCTGCAAAGGAGTCACCGCCAGACCCTGCCCGAAGGCGTTCGTCCCCAGGTCCGACTCGTGCCATTCGGGATCTCCAGGTACGCGCACCACGCCGGGCACCTCACCAGCCAATTCGACCTCTGTCTTCAGCCCGAATCCGAAGCGCCGCACGTAAGCGTAGAAACGTTCCGCGCCCAGAGAAGTGCTCACGTGCGCCGCCCCGGTATTCAGGGAAAAAACCAGCACGTCGGTCATGGTCACGTTACCCCGTCCACTCCTGTCCCAGTTCTGGATCACCCGCCCGCCAACCTCAATGGAACCGCTGTCATAGAAAGGGGTATCGGGGGTGATAATGCCCGCATCCAGGGCAGCAGCCATAGTGATGACCTTAAACACCGATCCTGGTTCGTAGTGATCACCAACCGCCGGATCGGTGAACAGGCGCTCGTCCTCGACCTGGTAATAAGTGTTAGGATTATAAGTCGGGTAGCTGGCCATGGCCAGGATCGCGCCCGTGTTCGGATCCATCACGATCACAGTCCCACTTTGCGCCTGATACCGCTCTATCGCCGCAGCCAGTTCCTGCTCGACCATGAACTGTATATTACGGTCCAGAGTCAGTACCAGACTGCGCCCTTCACGCGGTGGTTGCCATTGGCTCTCGCCGATGGGGATGATCTCACCCCACGGATCATGCTCGCCGTGCAGCACCCCCTCCTCACCTTCCAACAGATCGTTGTAGAAACCCTCTACGCCGTAGAATCCCTGTCCGGCCGCGTTGACAAAACCGAGAGCGTGGGCGGCCAGGCTACCTTCAGGATAGAAACGGTGCGGCGAGGGCTCTACGGTAATTCCGCTTAACCCCCATCCGCCAATGGTCGCGCCCACTGACATGGGCACACTCCGCGCCAACGGCACGTAAGGCACATCCTGACTGAGCAGACTGATAAGCTCATCCCGAGGCCGGTTCAGCACTGGCCACAACCGATCGGCGGCCTGGTATGGATCAGCGATCAAATTGGGCGCTGCGGAAACATCATACGCCACCACATTCATCGCCAGCGGACGCCCATTGCGATCCACAATGGTTCCTCGCCGGGGGGCCACTATGCGAGCCCCCTGATGCTCGGCGGCAGCCATTGCCAGAAAACGCTCGCGTTCCACAATCTGCCAGCGGACCAGTTGCCCGATCAATACCAGGACGAACCCGATCATCACCGCGGAGAGAAGAAACAATCGCCAGCGGTGCTTTTCCTCTACCTCAACGGACATCGCTTCCCATCCAACGTCACGGCTGAGCCCGCAACCAGGCGTCAAACTGAGCGACCAGACCTCTCCACCAACGAACCAGCGCCGGGGATGTATCCACGGCGGAGTCCACTACGGCCGCCTTCTGATCATCGGTTGCGCCAGACACCTCTTCGTTCACCGGATAATTGGCTACCACCACGTAGGTCACCCGCTCCGGGGGCTGGAAACCCAATTCCTTGGCCCGGGCCATCAATCGCGAGGCCGATTCCAATGCCGCGATTTCCGCCTCAAGCTGAGCGTTCTCCTCCTGCAAACGCGCTTTGCGCTGCTCTATCTCCTGGATATAATAACCGGTGACTGCCAGATGGCTGGTCTGGGTTAGATAGAGCCAGCCTATCAGGCTAAGCGCGGCCAACATCAAACCGACGATAAGCGCCGTTCGGGCCTCGATCCGCCGCTTGCTCGTTTTCTGACAGTGTTCCGGTGACTCGTGAGCACCTGCCATGTCAATATCCAGGCCTTTCACATTGCTGATTCACTGGGGAAACTGAACGTGTTGCGTATTACGTAAAATGCTAGCCGCTCACTATCTCCAACCGAGCACCGGTTTCCAGCAACTAACAGCCAGCAACCGACAACCGCCTCGCAATACGCAAGCGCGCGCTACGACTGCGCGGGTTGGCCTTCACCTCTTCCGCCTGCGGACGGATAGGCCTGGGCGTCACCACTTTCAACGTCGCCCGGTGACCACAGGTGCAGACCAGTTGCTCCGGCGGACACAGACAATCCCTGGATTCTTGGCGAAAGAACTGTTTGACCAGGCGATCCTCCAATGAGTGAAAAGCGATTACCGCCAGCATGCCGCCAGGGGCGAGCACCCGCACTGCCTGGGGCAAAACTGCTTCCAAAGCATCGAGTTCGCCGTTCACCACGATACGCAAAGCTTGAAAGGTACGGGTGGCCGGATGAATGCGTCCATGCTTGCCAACCACCTGCTCCACTATGGTGGCCAGTTCTCGTGTGCTGTGCAATGGCCGGTGGGCGACGATGGCCGCGGCAATGGCGCGGGCCCGGGGCTCCTCGCCATAGCGATACAGTATATCGGCTAGTTCCCCCACCCCCAGCCCATTGACCAGGTCAGCAGCAGTGGTCGGCCTGGTGGGATCGAAGCGCATATCCAACGGGCCATCAATCGCAAAAGAAAAGCCGCGCTGAGCGGCTTCCAATTGCATTGAAGAAAGCCCCAGGTCGAGGAGTATCCCATCGGCAGGGCAGAATCCCTCCTGCCGAGCGATAGCCTCTAACTCAGCAAAGTTGCCATGCACCAGGGTGACTCTCCCCCCGTAAGCAACCAGCTTTTCCCTGGATAGTGTAATGGCTGTTGGATCGGCATCAATGCCTAACAATCGGCCATCAGGAGCCGAGGCCTCCAGAATACCTTGAGCGTGTCCTCCGGCTCCCACTGTGGCATCTATGTAACGTCCACCAGGCCGTATCTGTAACCCGGCAAGGACCTCCTGGTAAAGAACGGGGGTGTGGGATGGACTAATGCCCATCTCAAACCCCTGCTAAATGCCCAGCCCAGACAACTGCTGGGCAAACACATCTTCGACCATTTTGGCCGTGAACTCCCGCCAGCGTTCCTTGCCCCAAATTTCCAAACGAGAGTCCATCCCAATAATAACAGCCTCGTTCTCAATAGCGGCATACTCGCGCAAATGAGCGGGGATCAAAATGCGGCCTTGTCCATCCAGGCGGCATTCTGTGCTGGAGTAAAACATGCGGCTGAAACTGCGGGCGTTGCTCTCAGTCAGGGGGCGGCTCGCTATCTGCTCGGCAATCTTCTGCCAGGCTTCAGGTGGGTAAGCGAAGAGACAACCATCTAGGCCACGAATGAGGTAGAGCCCCTCGGCCAGGGCCTCACGAAATTTCACGGGGATCGTCAATCTGCCTTTGGCATCAACGGTGTGTTCAAATTCGCCTGCGAACATGTGTTCTACATCCCCACTTTTGAGTTAAAAAATCAGGCCCAAAAATCCCTCACTCCCACTGATGTCACCACCAATCCCCACAATTTCCCACTTAGATATTATTATACACCACTTTACCTGCTTTTGTCTACCCCCAAACGGGGGTTTCGGTAAAATTTTAAGGTAGGACAGGTTGACAACTTATCCCGCTCCTTTCTGATTTGCCCCAGAAAGCATTTCGTATTAAACTTGGGAAACGGTTAACGACTGAATGAACGAGTTTTTACCCTTCTCTTCCCGCTGTGGGGAGAGAAGGGGGATAAAGAAGAGGGGTTTGGGGCGGGCAGCTTCGCCGCCCACCCCACCCCCCTATCTCCTTCCCCCCTCGCTTCGTTCGGGGCAGGTTCCCGCGCCGCGAAGCGGCGATGAGGAGGGGACAGAATGAATTGGGAGTTGATGGACATGGGCACGTTGAATCCAAACATCCTGTCTGAGGAATTAAACCGGGCCCTCAATGCTGCCGCCGAATTGATGAGTACCATGAGAAAGCGAATGCTCACTCCGGAGATTTTGCTCCTGACCCTGGTCCGCTGGCCGGAGTGTGCTGCTGGTCGGGTATTGGCCCGTTTCGCTGAAACGCGGGGTTTCAAGCTGGCAGACCTGGAGAAAGAAGCAGAATCTCAGACGCTGGCTCGCGAAGGCCGCGATGCCGATTTTTATTTCAGGACTGGCGATGGCCGAGAGGTGCCAATGTCCGACGAGATGGTCATCATCCTCGACGAAGGGAAAGCTATCGCTCAGGCCATGGACGAGGTGTGGGTAGGCACGGAGCATGTATTGGGAGCCATGTCGCAGAGCGGGGTGTCCACGGCGGGATTATTACGGCGCTTTGGGGTGACCCAGCAGGCGATGACCGATCTCCTGTCCGATCAGGCCCTGGCCCGCCGGACTACTACCCACGACCGGGTAGCTCTGGCCCGCCAGGGACAGGCGACGCCGGTATACTACCGCGAAGATCTGCTGCGCGATTTGATCAGTCTGCTGACGCTGACTACGGACCGGCACGTCATCCTGGTTGGGCCGGCAGGGGTGGGCAAGCGCTCATTGGTGCATAGTCTGGCCCTGCTCATCGCCGAGGGCAAAGGTCCTGCCGGTATGCAGTCGGTAGTGGAGATAGCCGAACCAGCATTGTTAGACAACGCCACCGCCGCAGTGCAGGCGGGTCTACGGCAGGCGCGAGGCGGTGTGCTGTTCATTCCCAACATCCACCGCTTCTTCGGCGGGCCGGTGTACGCCGATTTCCCCCAGGCGAGCAAAACGCTACAAAAAGCCTTCCTGAGCGATCAGGCGACTATTGTGGGCACAGCTACTGAGGCCGATTATGAGGCCCGGCTGCGAGGCGATGCGGTAGTGGCAGAGCACAGTCACGTTCTGCGGGTCCCTCCGGCCAACCTGGATGAAACTGTCGCTATTTTGGAGACTGTCAAGGGGCAACTGGAAGCAGATTATCAACTGCAGATTACCGATGAGAGCCTGCACACCGCGGCCACGCTAGCCCAACGTTATCTAGCGTCCGCCCCATTGCCCGGCGCAGCCGTCCATCTCATGCATCGCACCTGTGCGCTGGTACGCATGGCTGCGCAATCGCAGCTCGCCTTCCGTCCTGACCTGGCTGCCGATGCTGTTCTCGACACCGACGACGTGACTCTGGCTGTCAGTTTGATCTCGGGCGTGCCGGTAAGTAAGCTGGGCAGTGACGAGCGTACCCGTTACGCGCGGATGGTGGAGTACCTGCATCAACGGATCATCGGTCAGGAAGAGGCAGTGCTGGCCGTCAGCCGGGCGGTGAAAACGGCGCGGGTGGGCCTCAAAGACCCCAAGCGACCCATTGGCTGTTTCCTCTTCCTGGGACCAACGGGTGTGGGCAAAACAGAGCTGACCAAAGCTCTGGCCGATTTTCTGTTCGGCAGCGAGGAAGCGTTGATTGCCCTGGACATGAGCGAGTATCAGAAGGACGATGCGGTGAACCGGCTGATCGGTGCCCCGCCGGGATATGTAGGATACGAGAGTGGCGGCCAGCTCACCGACCGCGTGCGGCAGTCCCCGTACACAGTAGTGCTGTTCGACGAGGCGGAAAAAGCCCATCCTCGCGTGTTGGACGTCCTGCTACAAGTCATGGAAGAGGGCCGCCTGACCGATGGGCAGGGGCGGACGGCTTCGTTCAGCGAGACAGTCATCATTCTGACCAGCAACCTGGGGGCAGAGTACCTGGCCGATCCATCGCTGGGTGAGGCTGGCCGTGATTTGGCCATGTCCGAGGTGAAAAACCACTTCCGTCCTGAGTTCCTCAACCGTCTGGATGAGATTGTGATTTTCCACCCGCTTTCCACGGAACAACTGCGGGCCATCCTGGGTCTGATGCTCAAGAAAGAAGCGGAGTTGGCAGCAGGGCGAGGGCTCCGTCTGGAAGTGAGCGAGGAAGCGAGGACGTGGCTGCTGGCGCAGAACGATCATCCCGAATGGGGAGCGCGTCCCCTGCGGCGTATCCTGCAGCGTCACATCCGCGAGCCGCTGGCCGATTACCTGTTGAAAGCGGACCCGCAACCGGGAACGGTGGTGCGAGTGGGAGTGAAAGATAATAATCTGAGCTTTGAAACGTGAGGCGTGAGGCGTGAAGCGTGATGCGGGCGGCCGAAAGCTGCCAGAGGAAAAATTTGAAAACCCATTGCGCATCGGCGTACTGGAGAAAGCTCAGCGGGGGCTACTGGCCTTGCTGGTGCTCATCGGCGTGGCCATCCTGTTTGTGACCGCGCGCGCCGCATTCGGCTCTTCCCCACCGCAGAGAGGGACTGGTTCGGCTGGGCCTACCGTGTATCCCACACTCCCGCCGATCACCGGGTTGCCCTCTCGCCGGGTGGGGATCGTGGCCGGGCACTGGCAAAACGACTCAGGTGCCGTCTGCCCGGACGGCCTGACCGAAGTGGAGATCAACCTGGACATCGCCCGCCGGACAGCCGCCCTCCTCATAGAGGCGGGGTACGACGTGGAAGTGCTGGCTGAGTTCTCGCCTAAACTGGAGGGCTATCAGGCAGATGCGCTGATCTCCATCCATACTGACTCTTGCAACATCCCCGAAGCGTCGGGCTTCAAAGTGGCCCGCGTGCTGCAAAGCACCTTGCCTGAAGAAGAAGACCGCCTGGTGGAGTGCCTGCGAAGGGAGTACGAACGGGCTACTGGTCTGTACTATCACAAGGACAGTATCACCTACGACATGCAAGAATACCACGCTTTTTACGAGATCGCTCCCCAGACACCGGCAGCGATTATCGAGACGGGATTCATGGACGCCGACCGGACGCTGCTCACCGAGCATCCGGATCTGGCCGCAGAGGGAATTGCCAGGGGAATTATCTGCTTTCTGGAAACCAGGTGACAGTCCCCATGAAATTACTATTGGAAGGGGCCCGCCAATTGGGCCTGAGCCTAACTGGCGAGCACCTGCGCATGTTCCAGGTCTACTACGGAGAGCTGGTAGCCTGGAACGCCAGGTTCAACTTAACGGCCATCACCGACTACGAACAGGTGCAGGTCCGACATTTCCTTGACTCGTTGAGTTGCGTACGGGCTTTGGTCGGAACGGATTATCTGTTGCCGGTCACGCTGGCGGGACCCGCTTTGCGGCTGGCTCGTCCTCTCACCTGCATTGACGTAGGCAGCGGGGCCGGGTTTCCCGGCCTGCCGCTGAAAATAGTTTTCCCCCGCCTGCACCTCACCCTATTGGAGGCCACGGGCAAGAAAGTGACGTTTTTGGAGCACATGGTAGAGCGACTGGGTTTGGAAGAGGTGATGGTGATCAAAGGCAGGGCCGAGGAATTGGGACAGATGCCCGGCCACCGGGAGCGCTACGACCTGGTTCTGGCCCGCGCTGTAGCCGAATTGCCGGCGCTGGCAGAGTACCTGCTGCCACTGTGTCGCCTGGGAGGGCTATGCATTGCCCAGAAGGGAATAGAAGCCCAGGCCGAAGTCGCTTCCGCCCAGGCAGCACTGGCTATCCTGGGGGGTGAGCTGCGGCGGATTATCCCGGTAGAATTACCCGGCCTGGCCGAAACCCGCCACCTGGTGGTGCTGGAAAAGACCGCCCGCACGCCGGAGAAGTACCCCCGCCGGCCGGGTATGCCCACCAAGCGCCCCTTGTGATTCTATACTGGCTCAATGCGCCCCTCACACACGGTGAGCCTCAGCGTTTTGGCCAGAAACTCGGGGGTGAAGACCTGCCATTCGGTAGTGGTCAGCAAGGCTTGATTTGCTTTCTCGATCGTGTCCATCAGACAACGCCGTCGTTCTTTATCCAACTCGGACATTACCTCGTCGAGGAGCAATAAGGGAGGTTCTCCCACAGCTTCTTGAATCACCTGCACTTCGGCCAGCTTGAGAGATAGCACCGCCGTGCGCTGTTGTCCGCGCGAGCCATAGGTACGCAAGTCCACATCGTTCGCGGTGATCATCAGATCATCACGATGTGGACCGATCACAGTCATCCCACGGGCGATTTCCTCACGACGCACCTCTCGCAGCCGGCTGACAAATGCCCCGGCGATGTCCTGGACAGAGCCACCGGGTGACATTTCCAGCTCAGCGAAAGCCAGAGGTAACTGGTAATCTGCCTGGGAGGGGTTCATATCGAAGCTGGGCACGTAGCGCAAATTTAACCGATCCCGACCATCGGTCAGAGTTAAATGCAGTGGCTGGGCCCGGGCCAACACGTCAGCGACCAGGGCCTGCCGCCTGAGCAACAGATAAGCTCCATCCTCGCTTAACTTCTGATCCCAGAACAAAAGCTGATCCCGGTCACCGCCTCGCTCCCGCAGTTCACGCAGAAGAGCGTTGCGTTGCGCCAGGACACGGTTGTACTGCAGAAGGGCGCGCGCGTAGCGAGGATCAATCTGACAAAGAGTGACATCCAGATAATGCCGTCGCGCACTGGGCGAACCGGCCACCAGCTCAATGTCCTGCGGACGAAAAAGCACCACCGGCATCTGCCCCAGCAGGTCCAGGGTTCGTTTGTTAACCCCGTTCACACGCACTTGTTTTTGCAAGCGAAAGCCGTTAGGGCCAGTGTTGAGCTGCTTGACCAGGGTAATCTCAATGCGATGATTCGCATTGCCACGCTGCACATCGGCTACCAGGCGAGCGTAAGGCAGGGGTTCGTCGTCGGCCAGCCAGTTGATCAACTCCCGGTCAGCCGTGGTCTGAGGCGAACGCGAGGTGGCCAGATAATAAACAGCCTCTAGGAGGTTAGTCTTTCCCTGACCGTTCGCCCCCTGCAGGACGACGATGGATGGTGGGAGACTGAGCTCCAGCCGGACATAATTGCGGAAATTTGTCAGCGAGAGGTGCGCGAGGTGCACAACAACTTTCCTTAAAAATAAAGCTACGGAGTGCCCAGCTCATCTACTGGCACGTGCGCGTATTTATCTCCCTCCTCGATGAGCATTACCGGGATGTCATCGCGGATGGGATATTTACGCTGGCAATCCCGGCAGACCAGCCAGGATCCCTTTACCAGGTCCAGCAGTCCCGCATCGGGGCCATTGCGCACGCAGGCGGGACAGCGCAGGATGTCCAACAAATCTTGACTGACCATCGGTTTCCTCCCTAAATTGTTCTGAGTTCAAAGTTCAAAGTTCCAGGTTGCCGCCACGACCAGCCCGGAACCTTGAACTTGCGACTTGCAACCTGTAACCCGCAATTTTAAATTAGTATAGCACAACTGGCGCAGAAGCTCAAGAATGCACTGTAGGACGGGGTGCGTTTCAGTTTCGGGGCAGGTTTGTCCCGTAGCGGCCGACCGCTGCTACGTCCTGAGCCCGGCGAAGGGTTGCGCCCTGAGCGAAGTTGGGGTAGCGCTTTCCATAGCGCGGCCGACGGCCCCCAGCACCGCGCAGGCCCACTGTCGTGACCGGGGTTGCGCGGTAAGAAACCGCGCCTACCATATTCTGGGGGATGGGAGAGGTCTCCGCGGCCAGGGCACAGCAGCAACTCGCCCCCAAAGTGAAATACACCCCTGTAGGACAAGCTTAAGCCTGTCCTACGCGCCGTTTGACAGGGCCGCCAAGTGATGCTAAACTATCACACCACGACAATGCCCGTCTGGTTCGACCAGACCACCGGGGGTTAGCAAAGGATCAACGTTGAACCACAAAGAACTCTGTATTCATGCTCACTTTTATCAGCCGCCCCGCGAGGACCCATTCAGTGGTGTAATCGCACCTGAAACCGGTGCCGAACCGTATGAAAACTTCAATCAGAAAGTCAACGCCGAGTGTTACCGGCCCAATGCTGAGCTGAGCAATTTCGAACTGATCAGCTTCAACCTGGGCCCCACCCTGGCAGCCTGGCTGGAGGAATACGATCCGGTCACTTACCAGCACATCGTGGAGGCGGATCGCAAGAACGTGGCCCGCTATGGGGTGGGCAATGCCATCGCCCAACCGTACAACCATACCATCCTACCCCTGGCTACTCGCCGAGACAAGGAGACCCAGGTAGGGTGGGGCATTGCCGATTTCCGACACCGCTTTGGTCGAGATCCGCAGGGTATGTGGCTGCCCGAGATGGCGGTGGACACCGAGACGCTGGAAGTGCTGGCCGAGCAGGGCATCACGTTCACTATTCTCTGTCCCCATCAGGTACATCTGCCCGATGGCGGGTGGGCCGATAGCATCCGCTATTACGAGGTAAGCCTGCCCCTGAACCGGCGGATTGCCCTGTTCCTGCGCGACGAGGAACTATCCAACCGCGTCGCCTTCGATCAGGACATGACCCGGAACGCAGCCAATTTCATCCGCTGGTGTCTCATCAACAAGAATAATGCCAGCCGTCTGTATCTTATCGCCACCGATGGCGAGACCTTTGGACATCACCAGCCCGGCCGGGAGCACTTTCTCCACGATTTGCTATCTACCGAGGCCCAGCGAGCTGGCTGCCAGGTGACCTATCTGGCTCGCCACTTGCAAGAGCACTCCCCTTCTGGTCAGGTGAAGATCGTGGAGGACAGCTCATGGAGCTGCAGTCACGGGGTAGACCGCTGGAACAAGGGATGTTCGTGCACGCCGGGGATGAGCAAGTGGAAGGGCCAACTGCGCACCGCCCTGGACCGACTGGCTGGGGGAATTGACGCTCTATACCTGAGCGAGACTAAAGGGCTGGTGAGCGACCCGTGGGCGCTGCGCAATGCCTACATCCACGTGATGCTGGGCGAGGTGAGCGGCGAGGCGTTGCTCCGCGAGCACGCGGCCAAACCTCTGACCACGGAAGCATCGCGCCGCCTGCTGACCATGCTTGAGGCGCAGCGTTTTCGCCAGGCGATGTACACCAGTTGCGCCTGGTTCTTCGAGGACCTGAGCCGCCTGGAACCGCGCTACGTGATCGCCAACGCCGCGCGGGCGGTCAGGCTGGTCGAAGAGGCTACAGGGGTCTCCCTGGAGGACGGCTTCCGTCGTGACCTGGCCCAGGCGGAGAGTTGGATCACCTACGAGAACGGCGCGGACATCTATGACCAGATTATCAAGGCCCACCCCACACCCTAAACCGTCCCTGACTCCTTTAGTTTTCTTACCCCTGCCTCGTCATAGCCCAATTCTTGCAGAATCTCGTCCGTATGCTGTCCTAACATCGGAGGCGGCAACCGGTAGGTGATCGGGGTGTGGGAAAAGTGCATAGGATTGCCCAGCGAGCGCACCATGCCGATGAGCGGGTGTTCCAGTTCGACAATCACTCCACGATGCAGGGCCTGAGGATGCGCCAGGGCCTCGTCCACGAAATTTATCGGCCCACAGGGAATATCCGCCTCCTCAAACCGTGCTACCCAGAAGTCCGCATCCTCGCGGATGAAAATCTCTTCCAACAGGGCGATGAGCTCCTGGCGATGGGTCAGCCGGTCGCTGTTGGTGGCAAAGCGGGGATCGTTGGCCAGTGTGTCGGTCATGCCCAGCACTGCGCAGAACTTGTGCCACAATCGTTCACTTCCCACCCCGACGATGAAGTGCTTGTCCCGGGCGCGAAAAGGTTGATATGGAACAATAGTGGGATGGGCGTTGCCCAGGCGTGGGGGACGCTGACCGGTAGCGAAATAATTGCCAGCCACGATAGTCAGCCAGGAAATTTGCGAATCGAGCAGGGCCATATCCAGAAACTGGCCCTCGCCAGTACGTTCACGGGCCAGGAGTGCAGCCACGATCGCAAAAGCACTGTAGATACCAGTGGTGACGTCGGCGATGGGGATGGGATAGCGGATGGGATCGCCCTCTACCTCGCCGGTCAGGCTCATCAGGCCCGATTCACCTTGGGCAATGACATCATAACCACCGCGTTCAGCGTAAGGACCGGTCATGCCATAACCGGTGATCGAACAGTATATCAGACGGGGATTGAGCGCGTGTAACTTTTCCCAGTCCACGCCATTCTCGCGCCGTGAGGCTTCGCGGGGCAGATTGGTGACGAAAACGTCGGCGCGCTCGATCAAGCGATGCATCACTTCCATCGCAGCCGGTTTTTTGAGGTCTAGCGTCATCCCGCGCTTGTTGCGGTTGGCCGAGAGAAAATATGCGCTTTCACTTCCCAGGAAAGGCGGCCCCCATCCGCGGCTTTGATCGCCGTCTGGAGGACGCTCGACCTTGATCACGTCCGCGCCCAGATCGCCCAACATCATCGTACAATACGGCCCGGCCAGAGCCTGGGTCAGATCAACAACCCTGATGTTATCCAGCACGGCTTTCATAGACGGCTCCTATCGGCAGGTTTTCAAACACGTTTCCAGTTTAACACAAATCCAGCCGAAAATCAACCCTTGATGTAGGACAAGCTCAAGCTTGTCCTACACTATCCTCTTGCCAGATGCGCAAAAGTGTATATAATAAACGCGTGAATCGGAAGGAGAACGAACAATGGATATTCACTTCTTCGGCAATTTGGCGGCCATGTTGCTCATCAGCGAGGCCTTTGCCGTCCTGGTGGTGTTGTTGATCGCGTTGATATACGCTATTCGCGGCCTACGCTGGCTGCGCGTCAACATCCGCCGACCACTACTGATGGCCCAAGAGAAAACCACTCAAACAGCAGCGGTAAGCAGACGGGCAGCGGAGGCCATCGCCAGGCCGGTAATCGGTGGCGTGGCCGCCAGCGCCGGAGTCCGCAGCGCGGTGCGCAAAGGCGCGGCTCTGTTGAGCAGGAGGTTGGAATGAGCACCAGAACCAGGATTTTCATTTTTGGCGGCGTAGCCGGGGCACTGCTGGGCCTGCTAGCCGCCTGGCTCTACGTCCGCGAGGCAGAGTCCGCGGGCGTAAACCTGGATGAGAGCAGCACTGAGATCACCCCGCGTACCGGTTTACAGGTGGGCCTGGGCATATTGGGGGTCCTGCGTCAGATAGCCAACCTGGGCCGGCCAGGGTAGCCATAGTTATCTCGCCAATTTATACAGCAATGTGGCCCAAGCAAAAGCCATAACGCGACACGCCAGTGTCGCTTTTTAACCGTTACCCGATTGTGAAAATATTAACGAAGGAGGCAAAGCGTGTACGAGATTCTGGAGAAAGAGATTTTCTCCGACGTTACAAAGCTGATCGTGGTCTCCGCTCCAGATGTGGCCCGTAAGGCCCAGGCCGGCCAGTTCATCGTCATCCGCGTCGTGGATGAAGGGGAACGCATTCCCTTAACCATCGCCGATTTCGACCGCGCGCAAGGAACTCTCACCATGGTGTTCCAGGAGGTGGGCAAATCCACCATGCACCTGGGCACTCTGCGGCCGGGAGACGCGTTGGCCAGCCTGACCGGTCCATTGGGGCGGCCCACCGAGATCGAGCACTATGGCACGGTGATTTGTGTGGGGGGTGGGGTGGGGATCGCCCCAGTTTATCCCATCGCCCGTGAATTGCGGGCAGCGGGCAATCACGTTATCTCCATCATCGGTGCACGCACCAAAGATCTGCTCTTTTGGGAAGACAAGATGGGCACGGTGAGCGATGAGCTTATTGTCTGCACCGACGATGGCTCTTACAAACGTAAGGCCCTGGTAACAGAGCCTCTCAAAGAATTGCTCGAACAACGGGATAACGTAGCCCGCGTCTGGGCCATAGGTCCGGCAATTATGATGAAGTTCTGTAGCCTGACCACCAAGCCCTTCGGGGTACCGACCATCGTCAGCCTGAACTCCATCATGGTGGATGCCACAGGGATGTGCGGCGCTTGCCGGGTAGAAGTCGGAGGTAAAACCAAATTCGTCTGCGTGGATGGCCCAGAATTCGATGGGCATCAGGTGGATTGGGATCTGCTCCTGGCAAGGCAGCGCATCTATCTGCCCGAAGAGAAATTGGCCAAAGAGAAATTTCTAGCCGAGCACCAGACCTGCGCCAGATAAGGTGCGCCAGTGCGTCGCACCACCCTAATCATTCAAGGAGATAGAGATGTCTGAGCCGATCAAAGAATTGACAACAAAAGAACGCATGGCCATCCCTCGTCACGAAATGCCACGTCAGGAAGCGATGGAGCGCCGCAAGAACTTCTTTGAAGTGGCTCTGGGTTATAGCGCGGAGCAAGCCCGTGAGGAGGCAGAACGCTGCCTGCAATGCAAGAAGCCCACTTGCATCGAGGGATGCCCGGTGGAGGTGCGCATCCCAGAGTTCATCCTGGCGCTGCGCAGTGGGGATATGCCCGGCGCGGTGCAGGCTCTGAAAAGCAAGAACAACTTGCCAGCCATCTGCGGCCGGGTATGCCCCCAGGAGACTCAATGTGAGATCAATTGTGTGCTGGCCAAGAAGGGCAAGCCGGTGGCCATTGGCCGGTTGGAGCGCTACGTCGCCGATTGGGAGCTAGGACAGGGGGTAATCCCGCCGGAGCTTCCGCCGCCTACTGGCAAGAAGGTTGCCGTAGTCGGCGCAGGACCAGCCGGGCTCACCTGCGCCGCCGACCTGGCTCGCATGGGCCACCAGGTAACTATCTTCGAAGCGCTGCACGCTCCCGGCGGAGTGCTAATGTACGGGATCCCGGAGTTCCGTCTGCCTAAGAAAATTGTCCTCGCTGAGGTAAACTATGTAAAGAGCCTGGGGGTAGAACTGCGCCTGAACGCCGTGATTGGTAAATTGTTTACTCTGGACGAACTGTTGGACGAACTGTTGAACGAACAAGGATACGATGCCGTGTTCCTGGGCACCGGAGCTGGCCTGCCTATGTTCATGAACATCCCCGGCGAAAATTATAACGGCGTGTATTCCGCCAACGAGTTTCTCACCCGCGTTAACCTGATGAAAGGCTACCTGTTCCCCGAATGGGATACGCCGGTCAAGGTAGGCAAGAAGGTGGCCGTCGTCGGGGCCGGAAACGTGGCTATGGACGCTGCCCGCTGTGCCCTGCGCCTGGGCACGATCCGCGCTTTGGAGGAGGGCAGCGAATTGCCAGAGGTACATATTGTGTACCGCCGTTCGCGCGCCGAGATGCCCGCCCGCGCCGAGGAGGTGGAGAATGCCCAGGAAGAGGGCGTGATCTTTGATCTACTCACCAATCCGGTGGAAATTTATGGGAAGGATGGCTGGGTATCCGGGATGCGCTGCATTCGTATGGAGTTGGGTGAACCGGACGCCAGTGGTCGCCGCCAGCCAGTGCCCATCCCGGGTTCAGAATTCGATATGGATGTGGACACGGTGATCATGGCCCTGGGCACCCGGCCTAACCCGATGGTCTTCACCGCATCTGGCGGTCTGGAACGCACCAAGCACGGCACAGTGGTGGCCGATGAGATTACCGGCAGGACCACCAAAGCGCGGGTGTGGGCCGGAGGAGACATCGTCACCGGCGCGGCGACGGTGATCAGTGCCATGGGCGCAGGCAAGCGCGCCGCCGCCGATATTGACCGTTTTCTACGGGGCGAATAGCTGGTAATCCTTCCGCAGGTTGAAAACCTGCGGAAGGATTTGTTTTGTGATGACATAAGTTGACATATTGTCGCTTTTCACTTATAATAAATTTGCATTTTCGTCAAGTCCGGCCATCAATAACACGGAGCAAAGATTCAAGGAGTGCAGAGTATGCCACGACGACGAATCGGTGCGGCAGGAACTGCACGGTGGTTCGGAAGACTGACGGCCGCCGAGCAGATAGACCGCACATTGGAGCGTAGTTGCATCGGGCGTATCGTCAGTCTGGTGATTCTGATCACCATGGTAGCCTGTGTCGGATTATGGGTGGGGATCGCCTGGCTGGTGAACAAGGCCGGCCTGAGCAGCACAGTCAGCAATTTACCGGGACCGGTGTTCCCATGCCTGTTCTTCGGCGGGCTTATCCTGTGCATCGTTATCGGCGGGCTGGTGGGCAACTGGCTGCGGCGACTGGCCTGGCGCGTGATCCTCCGTTTCTGGCGTTGACTGGATAGTGTAGGATAAGCTTAAGCTTGGCCTACTGTAGTCAGCCCCAACGCTAATACGGTTTGTAGCACTAAAAAGGGGGGAAATGCCCATGAAACGCGTAGAAGCATTCTGGCTAGCTTTAGAGAAGTTCGCCCTGTTCTTCTCGTTCGTGGTCAACCTGGTGTTGGTCATCGTGGTTTTGGCCTTGGCCATCACCCTGATCCGCTTCGCACCGGCCCTCAAAAATGACGTGGCCGTGAAACTGGTCAATGACCTGAACACCGGGATTGATCTGCTGGGCAGCGCGACCATCACCCGCACCATTCATATCGAAGACAGCATCCCCATCGCGTTTGTCCTGCCCATCGAGCGAGACACGGTGGTGACGCTTAATGAATCCGTCCCGCTGACTGCATACACGAGCATCAGCTTTCCGGGAGGAGGCGGACAGCTCAACGCCACCGTGTCCCTCAACCTGCCCAAGGGGATGCGGCTTCCTGTGCACCTCACGATGGAAGTGCCGGTCGAGCAGACCGTGCCGGTGGTAATGGACGTACCGGTGGAGATTCCGCTGCGGGAAACCGAGCTGAATAAGGTAGTAGTCCACTTTCAGAAAATGATAGCCCCCTACGACGAGCTGATCCAGAAGTTACCGTAAATCAGAGCCTCGTTTTCTTCAAGAAAACGGGGCTCTTTCGCTCGGCCACTATCTTTCACTTCACCTCTGTTGATCAGAACATACACACCGCAGAGACGCCGGGGGCGCAGAGATTGTAGAAAATCCTCAGCGTCCTCTGCGTCTCGGCAGTGAAAAACTGCTCGGGGATAGCTCAAGACTATAGAAGTGCAAAGATCGTGAAGAAGGCTGGCCTGAATGACTCTCGGCCAATATCGTGTCTCATGAGCTTCCTTCCGGGCGATGCTCATTTTGTAGATGAAGTCTTTCCTGGATTCTGCCCCATCGGTCTTCTCCACATTGGCCCCGACCGAAGTGCCAGAACGGATGACTTTTGTTGTCCCCCCTCAATCTCATGCTGCTGCCCATGGATGGCTGCAGACGTGTGTTCGCCACATCGAGATAGAACTTGGTCATTGGGATTTTTCCCCGCATTTTGGCCCACGTGGAGATGAAATGCACCAGCGGGCAACTCAAATGCCCGCCGATGCGCGCCTGCCTCAGGCTGGACAGAAAATCCTCTTTGTTGGTGAAAGGTGGCATCTCCACATAGGCCGCGCCAATCTCCATCGGGCTATGGGCATCGCTGCCAGCGGTAACCGGCAGGCCGTGCTCGCGGGCCAGGGCCAGAGCGCGGCGGTTATCGCCGGGCAGGATGCAGCGGGCATTGAATCCCTCCAGAAAGTCCACGCGGCCAATGATGGTCATCAATGCTTCCCGGCCCATCGCCTCCCGCCGCAAGCTCTCCAGCGGGTGGGAAACGCCGATGATAGCCCCTTGCGCGCGGAGGCGCGCGATGGCCTCTTCCAGCGGCAACCAGGCAGGAACCTCTTCCTCGACAAAGAGGGCAATGAGCTCACCATTGGTGGTTTTGATTTCTTCGCCGACGATGACCAGATCGGGAGCCAGTTCGCGCAAGGCCAGCGCCCCGGCAATGGTGTTGTGATCGGCGACGACGATTTTGTCCAAACCACGGCGGCAGCAGGCGGCGATAACCGCCTGGGGTGAGTTAAGCGAATCGGGCGAATAGCAGGTATGGATGTGGCAGTCTATTTTTATCATTGACGGAAATCCGTGAGACGGGTTGACAACCCGTCCTACCTGGTGTTGCGTTTCCATAGCCACAGGCCCGCCCCGAGCACGCTCAGTATACCGGCCAGGCCCAACAGGCCAATGGCCACCGTCTTGCGCTCGAGGCCGGGCAGTACCGCGCCCCCCAGCCCTGCGTCGGCTCCGTAGGCCTGGAACAACTGTCCCCACTTGGTCTCCAGGGCAGCCGCCACCCGCTTGCGCCCCACGAAAGGATACCAGTACACATTGTGATAGAAATTGCTGGCGAAGTAGCTCCACGGCACCAGGGGGGTGCGTAACAGCAGATGCTCGAAGGGTTTCAATGGCCCGTGGTAGATCATCTTCTGGCCGCGGCTGGCGAAGGTGTCCTCCCAGACAAAATGCCAGTTCTCTTCCATCACGTCCACGTCGCCCACTACCTCGATGTCCCGGGGATCGCCTACGCCCAGACCCAATTCGTGGGCCAGGCGGATAAACTTGAGGGACATGGGATCGAAGCCCTGCAGTCTGGCGGAGATAGCATCAATGGCTACTTGGTCGGCGCTGGCCAGGATCACGTTTTTCTCATGCCAGCGCATTGCCCGCGGGCCGGGGCCATCGCCGGCGAAGGTGCCGTCCATCACGGCGAAAAGTCCAGGATGGATCTCCTGCTGGATGGTCAGCAAATCCACCAGTGTCTCGTCAATCACCGCGTGCGTCCAGTGCCGTTTCTCGGAAAGCAGCCCGCCGAAGGCGTTTTTCATCGCCCCGGTGATGACTGTGAATACATGTGTCTTTACGGTAGGTAACTGGATAATATTCCGCCCGATGAACATCTTGGGTATCTTGATGCCCTCCGGGTAGACGCGATCCAGCACCAACATGGGAGCTTTCGGCTCGTAGACCACCCATTCGACCTCGGGTTCGTAGAGGTGGACGTTGCGCACGCCGTACTTGTCCACCACGTATTTGTGTTTGTTGTTGCGCTCGCCCACGTAGGCATCTACCACGACGGTGCGGTTCTGCGCCCCGATCAGGTTGCCGTAGCCTGCTCTCTGCAAAGTCCTGATCACGCCTTCTAATTGCCAGGGCGTAGTGGAACAGGCCGGATACCAGGTTTGCCAGGAGATATTGATTTTGAGGATGGTATCTTTGTCTTTGGGCAGCGCTTCCTGATAGCCGGCTAATTCCATCAGCCGCTGATAGTCGTCCAATACGGTCTCGGGCCGGGTGCGCAGCACGGCCACCTTGCCCTTGCCGGGGTAGTTTTTGTGAACCATGGTCATTCTCCTTAGAATTTAGGTGCGACGCACTTCGAAAGTGCGTCGCACCTTTCTCATACTGTGAATAAGAACAGCCCTAAGACTTCAAAGTAGTCAGCCGATTCGAATTGCACGGTGTACGGCTCCTTTAGGCTGGCGCCAGGGAAGAAAGCACATCGGTAGGCCTCCATGTGTTCTTTGTACCTGATCTCCACCCGGAAATGATCGGGTAATGGAATCCGGCACCTGGATAGGTCACCCTGGAGAGCTTTTTGCACCCCCTCCCGTGTTCTTTTCACGGCCAGCTCAGGATGGATACTGACCGTGGAATTGCCCACGCCTTGCATCACGGCATTGGTGTGTATGTTGGGATTGAGCGATTTCACTTCTTTGCAAAGCCCTTCATCGCCAGAGACAAACACCACCGGTACATTCACCAATGCGGCAATGTAAGCGTGCAACAGGAATTCTGAGGCATATCGGTCATTGATTTTGATGTGGGCAACCCTACCGGTCATGGTGTGCGCCAGAGGACTGGTATCCGCTCCAGCCCGGGAATGGTAACCGATCATGATCACGGCCTGGAAAGTCTGGTCCAACTCCTGGGCCATGATGAATGGGTGACCACTCCAACCGCGAACGAGTCTGACCTCCTCGGGAAGCCTGGAAGCGATGATGTTTCTTCCTGTATCATGAGCATCTTTAACCCATATCTCGGTGGCTCCGGCGCTCAGGGCTCCCTGACAGGCGGCAGCCACTTCGGCGGTCATCTGCTCGCGGAGATAAGTGTAGTCTGGTTTCTGCTTATCTGTCTCGTCCCAATGAGTGGCTCCAGTGATGCCCTCAATGTCGGCGCTGATATAGACTTTCATGCTCTCTCTCCAGGATTTGTTATAGTAGCTGGAGTCTGGCGAATTTTGAGCACCGCTATACATTGTAGGCAGTTGTTTCATTGCCACAAGATGTAGATTCGTAGTAGCGACTTCAGTCGCTCTTTTCCGCCTGCAGACGACTAAAGTCGTCACTACGAGCCCTAAACGCCAGAGTCCAAATAGTAGGACAGGCTTAAGCTTGTCCTACTGTTGGGCTTGCTCAATTTTGGCCCAGGTATCGCGCAGGGTTGCCGTCAGGTTGAACACAAGCCTGTCGGCAGTTGAATCCGGGTCTACACAGAAGTAACCCTGACGCTCGAATTGGTATCGGCTGCCTGGTACTGCCCCCGCCAGACTTGGTTCCACCCGGCATCCGGTCAACACCTCCAACGAATTTGGATTCAGATTGGCCGTGAAATCCTGGCCTTCCTCCACATCCAGCGGGTTTGGTTTGAGAAAGAGCCGGTCGTACAGGCGTACCTCAGCGTCCAGCGCATGGGCAGCCGAAACCCAGTGCAGCGTACCCTGGACCTTGCGCCCATCAGGAGCCCAGCCGCCCCGCGTAGCCGGGTCATATGTGCAATGTAGTTCGACCACTTCGCCGCGTTCGTTTTTAATCACGTCCACACAAGTGACATAGTATGCATAGCGCAACCGTACCTCGCGGCCAGGAGCCAGACGAAACCATTTTTTCGGCGGGTCTTCCCGGAAATCATCCTTCTCAATGTACAATACCCGCGAAAAAGGAACCCGGCGGGTACCCGCGCTGGGATCTTCGGGGTTGTTTATGCACTCCATTTCCTCTACCAGGTCTTCGGGATAGTTGTCAATGATCACCTTGAGGGGGCGTAATACGCCGAAGACACGCGGGGCACGCTTGTTCAGGTCCTGACGGATGCAATGCTCTAACAGTTCTATGTCAACGACACTGTTAGCCTTGGCCACGCCGATGAGGTCGCAGAAATTGCGAATAGCCTCCGGGGTGTAGCCTCGCCTTCGCAACCCCGATATGGTTGGCATCCGTGGATCGTCCCAGCCGGAAACGTATCCCCGGTTAACCAGTTGCAACAGGATGCGTTTGCTGAGCACGGTGTAACTGAGGTTGAGGCGGGCGAACTCGATTTGCTGGGGATGGTAGACGCCCAGCTCGTCGAGGAACCAATCGTACAGAGCACGGTTGTTTTCGAATTCCAACGTGCAAATGGAATGGGTGATGCCCTCGATGGAATCCGACAGGCAATGGGTGAAGTCGTACATAGGATAGATACACCACTTATTGCCTGTTCGGTGATGCTCGGCGTGTATAATCCGGTACATGACCGGGTCGCGCATCAACACGTTAGGATGCGCCATGTCAATCTTGGCCCGCAGGGTGCGAGACCCCTCCGGGAATTCGCCGGCCCGCATACGCTGGAACAGGTCCAAATTCTCTTCCACCGAACGGTTACGATACGGGCTTTCCCGACCTGGTACCGTCAATGTACCGCGATACTCCCGGATTTCCTCCGGGCTCAAGTCGCAGACGTATGCCTTACCTTTTTTGATCAACTGTATGGCGTATTCGTACAGTTGCTCGAAATAGTCCGAGGCGTAAAACAGTCGGTCACCCCAATCGAAGCCCAGCCAGCGGACATCCTCTTTGATGGACTCCACGTATTCGACTTCCTCTTTGGTTGGGTTAGTGTCATCAAATCGCAGATTGCAGAGCCCACCGAATTCTTCGGCTATGCCGAAATTGAGGCAGATGGATTTGGCGTGGCCGATGTGCAGGTAGCCGTTCGGCTCCGGTGGAAATCGCGTGTGCACCCGGCCACCGTACTTGTTGGTCCGTAAATCTTCCCTGATAATGTCTCGGATGAAATCGGAGGGAGCAGTAACATTGGTCTCACTCATGCTCATAATCCCTTTCCTGGCTCAAGTTTGATTCAGTAGGAAAAAAACCACGAAGCACATGAAGGGACACAAGTTGTGTCCTTCACTCGGTTTAGTATAACTCAAATCCGGCAGATTGTCCAACCATTGTAGGACAAACTGAAGCTTGTCCTACAAACACAGCCCCTCTTGAAGTTTCTACCGGCTCATGCTATACTATATCGAGCTGTGCCGGTGTGCGCAATCCGAGGAGTCCCTTGATGCGCAAAATACCTGTCTAACTTAAGGAGGAGACTACTATGTGGATCATACTGGCTATCACCCTGGTCATCATTGTGCTGGTATTGGTTGTGCTTACTCTCCTGAACCGGTCATTGCCCATCACCCAGGGCAGGCTGACCATGCCCGGTCTGGCAGGTGAAGTGACGGTTATCCGTGACAAATGGGGTGTGCCCCACATCTACGCCGGCCACCTGCGTGACCTGTTTTTCGCCCAGGGATACGTCCACGCCCAGGATCGTCTGTGGCAGATGGAACTCAACCGGCGCATCGGCAGCGGGCGGCTGGCCGAGATATTCGGCGAGGTGGCCCTGGACACTGATCGTTTCATCCGCACGGTGGGCTTCCGCCGCGCCGCCCAGGCCGATCTGGAGACGCTGGACGAGGAAACCCGCAGCGCGCTGGAAGCTTACGCTGCGGGAGTGAACGCGTTCCTGGCCGCGCGACCGCCCCTGCCTCTGGAGTTCACCATTCTGCGTTTCAAGCCGGAGCCCTGGACCCCGTTGGACACGTTGACGTGGGGTAAAGTGATGGCCTGGAATCTGTCCATCAACTGGGATACCGAAATCCTCCGCGCCCGTTTGATTGCCAGGCTGGGCGTGGAGCGGGCCGCCGCACTGGAGCCCATGTATCCCAAGGCCAATCCCGCCGTTATTCCCTCCGAGGTGGATTATGGCCAACTGAGCACGCGGATTCTGGATCAGTACCGCCAGGCGGCGAATTGGCTGGGCACTTCCAGGGCGGGGGTGGGCAGCAACAACTGGGTGGTGGACGGGACGAAATCGGCTACCGGCCAGCCATTGCTGGCTAACGATCCCCATCTGGCCCTGCAAATGCCCTCCATCTGGTACGAGAACCATTTGGTAGGCGGTGGCCTCGAGATCACTGGCGTCTCCTTCCCCGGCGTGCCGGGGGTGATCATCGGCCACAACGCGAAGATAGCCTGGGGCGTGACCAACGGCTTTCCCGACGTGCAGGACCTGTACATCGAGAAAATCAACCCCGAGAACCCGCATCAGTACGAGTATCAGGGTGAATGGCACGAGGCCCAAGTCGCCCGCGAGGAGATCCGGGTCAAGGGCCGCGCCGAACCGGTGATCGAGGAGGTGGTCATCACTCGTCACGGACCGATCATCAGTGGCATCGTGCCCCGAGAGGAGGGCAAGGATGTGCTGCCCCTGGCCCTGCGCTGGACGGCGTTGCAATCGGGCACGCTTTTCCGGGCGGTGATGGCCCTGCAACGGGCCTCCAACTGGCAGGAATTCACCGCCGCGCTGCGCGATTGGGACGTGCCGGCCCAGAACTTCGTCTACGCCGACGTGGAGGGCAACATCGGCTATTACCTGGCGGGGCGCGTTCCCATCCGGGCTAAAGGCATGGGCCTGGTGCCCGTGCCCGGCTGGACCGATGAGTACGAATGGACGGGTTGGATTCCCTTTGAAGAACTGCCCCACACCTTCAACCCGCCGCAGCATTACGTGGCTACAGCCAACAACCGCGTCGTCGGCGACGATTACCCATATTTCATCACCGTGGAGTGGATGAACGGTTACCGTGCCCGCCGCATCTGCGATTTGCTGGAGTCTAAGGAGAGGCTCACCGCTGAGGATTTCGCCGCCATGCACATGGACGTTTACTCGCTCCCAGGGCGGGAGCTGGCACGCTATCTGAGCGCTCTGGAGCCCGAAGACGAGCAGGCCCGGCGGGCTGTGGAGTTTATCCGCGCCTGGGATTTCAACCTCACCCCGGACAGCGTGGCCGGGACAATTTTCGAGGCGGTGCAGCTCCAGCTCCTGCGCCTGGCCTTCGCCGATAAGTTAGGCCCGGAGCTGGCCCAATACTACCTGGGCACCGGTTTCCACCCCTTGCTCTCGGCGGTCAATGCCTACATGGGCCGCAGCGCTGTTCTCCTACTGTCCCTGTTGGAGAACGAAACCTCGCCCTGGTTCGCCGATGCTGAGACAGAACAGCCACGTACCCGCGATGAATTCCTTCTGCTGGCCCTGGACAAAGCCATTGCCGAACTGCGGGAAGCCCTGGGTGAGGACATGAGTAGCTGGCAGTGGGGCCGCCTGCATCAGGCTACTCTGTCCCATCCACTGGGCCGGGTCAAGCCGCTGAATCTGATCTTCAACCGGGGGCCGTTCCCCATCGGCGGCAACACCGACACGGTGCACCAAGCGGCCTTCGTCCCTGATGAGCCCTATGCCGTGAAATCATGGTGCGCTTCCTACCGCCAGATCGTGGACGTGAGCGATTGGGGACGTTCGCTGGCAATACACACCAACGGCCAGTCAGGGCAGCCGGGTAGCCGCCACTACGCGGACATGATCCCTCTGTGGCGCAAGGGCGAATATCACCCCATGCTCTGGGAGCGAGCACAGGTCGAGGCGGCGGCGGAGACCACCCTGGTGCTCAGCTCGGGGTAATGTGTAAGCGCCTATCCGAAAAATTCGTAGTAACGACTTCAGTCGTTCTGAAAGCGCCTAAAGTCGCCACTACAACCATTTTTTCGGATAGGCATTAAGCGCTCAGGTTAGCAGGTGAGACAGGCAATGAGTTGGTGGTGGGTTCTGGTCGCGCTGCCGGTGTGCTGGCTCGCTGTCGTTGGCGGCTGGGCCTACACGGACGCGCGACGCCTGGGCGCGCCCCATACCCGGAGTCTGCCTCTGGCGTGGACTGCCGTCCGCTCGCCAGCGCGTTACTGGTGGGACGCGCGCCCGCTCCTGCTGCCCCGCCCTGAGCAAGAGCACCTGCTCACCGAAGAGGCAGCGCGGCTGGGACTGAACCAGGTGGACAGCGTGCATTGTCCTCTCTGCGGGACCGAGATCGAGCGCGCCTGGACGGTGGACCAAGCCGGGCGTCTGGATGTGGCCCGGCGAGAGGTGACCTGTCCCCGCTGCGATTTCCGCCTGGACGCCTGTCGTCACTGCCGTCACTTTCGACCGGGTGGCGCGGCTGATTCCCTGGGCACCCTGACCGATTATACGCGCGGGAAGTGTGAGGTTCACCGCCAGACTCAGCCGGTGGAGGATTTCTGCACGCCGGAGATGGCAAAGCGCCTCAAGGCGCGCGGCTACGACTATCTGTCGGGGCCAGCTCCCATAACGGATTCTTACATTCCCCTCAGCGGCTGCCAATCGTTTGCCCTGGACGAGCGGCGCCTGCGGACCAGCGGCGTCCGTCGCCCAGGTCTGCGCCAGCGGTGTCTACTGCGCTTGCTGACAACCTTGAACCTGCAACCTGAAACCCGAAACCTTAAACCCGAAACCAACTTTTGAGGGAGTGACTACATGATTACCTGGAACATGCATGCCCACACCACGACATCTGATGGCGACCTGAGTCCAGAGGAACTGGTTCAGCGCGCTGTTGACGAGGGCCTCAGCGGGATCGCCATCACCGACCACTTCCCTTTCCCCTACAAACCCGATGAACCTGTGGACTGGACGACCTCCCGACGGGTTTTCGAGCGTCATCTGGAAGTGTTGGAAGCTTTGCGCCAAAAGATAGACGGCTTGGAGATTCTGAAGGGTGCTGAAGTCGAGTATGTACCCTCCCTGGACATCCTGGCCCACTGGCTGGAGGGTCTGGACCTGGATTTCGTGCTGGGCGGGGCACATATGCTGGACGGATGGATAGTGGACTGGTCGGAGGAGGCGTTTTGCCAGGGGCAGAAGCACTTTGGTGGATTTCAAGCCGCCATCGAGTGCTATTATGATGCCGTGGGCGAGTTAGCCGAAAGCGGGCTGGTGGATAGCATTGCTCATCTGGACGTGGTGAAGAAGTACAACCCTGATTCGCGCTATTTCAGCGAAGATAAACCCTGGTATCGGCAGGCAGTGGAACGCTGTCTGCAGCGCATCGCGGCCACCGGCGTGGCCATCGAGGTGAACACCGCCGGATTGCGCGTGTCGGTTGGGGCCCTGTACCCGAGCGCATGGATTCTGCGCCGGGCCAGGGAGTTGGGCATCCCGGTGACAGTGGGCGTGGATTTCCACCGTGACTACGACCGGGTCAGCGCCGGCCTGGCTGCGGCGGAGGAGGCCCTGCGCGCTGCCGGATACGATAGTTATTTGATCTTTAGGGGCAGGCAGGCCGAGGCGCTCAGCCTGAGGCGCTGAATGGGGATGCGACGCACCTTCGAAGCTAACCCTCCTGCAGGTTCAGAACCCGCGGGAGGGTCATAGGAGGAGTACCATGAAACCTTTTCGTAAACACGTGGCCATCGCCGTGGACGGCGGTGGGCTTAGAGGGATAATTGTCACCCGTGCTCTGGCCATACTCGAAGAGCACCTGGGTCAAAGTGGCGGGGAGATTTTCTCCCTGGCAGCCGGTACGTCCACCGGCAGTATTATCTCGGCGGGCATCGGCATAGGCAAGAGCGGGGCCGAGATGTACAATCTGTATTGTAAGCTGGCGACCACAGTGTTTCCCAAGACCTGGCGTTACTATCTCTGGCCACTGTGTCGCTACAAATACCCCAACGGCCCGCTGATCGCCGCCCTCAAAGAGCAAGTTGGCGAGATGACCATGGGCGAATTCTGGACCTCTGAGCCCCGGAAAGACGTGGTGATCACCGTGCGTGATCTGGTGGAGAACCGCACCCGTTTCGTCAAGCCGTGGAAAGAAGAATACCGGGATTGGAAGGTGTGGAAAACCGTGCTGAGCAGTTGCGCGGTGCCCACCTACTTCCCGGTAGTGGACGGTCGCTACGTGGACGGCGGTGTCGGCTCTTACACGAATCCCTGTTACCTGGCCGCTTTCGAGGCCCAGTTCTGCCTGCACTGGGACCCGCGGGAGACCACCTTACTCAGTCTGGGCACAGGCCGGGTGCGGAATTCCATTGAGCAGGGCGAGGCTGATCGCTGGTTCCCCTGGAACTGGATCGGCCCCGTGCTGGACACCTTTCTCTCCGACACCGCCGACCTGCAAGTGCGCCTGGTGCGCCAGTTCTTCCCGGAGATGGACTTCCGCCGCTTTCAAGTTGACCTGGCTGAGCCCATCAAGGTGGATGATCCTTCCAGGATTGATGAACTGACCGAGTACGGCGACAAAATGGGCCAGATGATTATCAACGATCAGATGGACCCCTACACGGTGCGACCGGCGGGAGTGGCTGCATGAGGGAGCGAATCTATCCTCCCGCAGGTTCCAAACCTGCGGGAGGATTAGCACTGATGATCATTCTGCTCCTGGCTTTCGGTTTACGGGTTCATCGCCTGGAGGCGCAAAGCGTGTGGTGGGACGAGGGGCTGGCCGCCTGGGCTGCGCGCCAGGATCTGGTCTCCAGTGCTTTGTGGTGTGCCAGCGACGTTCATCCACCGCTTTATTTCTGGATGCTGCATTTCTGGCGGTTGGGCAGTGGGGATAGCGAATTCGGCCTGCGGTTTCTGTCTGTCGGCTACGGGGTACTGGCCGTGGCTGCCCTCTACCGCCTGGGCCAGGCTCTGGCCGACCGTCCCACCGGCATTTTGGCCGCCCTTCTCCTGGCCACGGCGCGTTTCGCCCTGTGGTGGTCGCAGGAGATGCGCATGTACATCCTGGCCGCTTTGCTGGCTACGCTTTCTCTGTGGGGACTGGTCGGCATCTGGCGGCGCGGGAGGGTCCGTGACTGGGTGCTATACGTGGTCAGCACCCTCGCGGCTTTGTATACCTTGTATCTCTCCGCTTCCATTTTGCTCATCGAGAACCTGTTCGTTTTGCTGTTGCTGCGTCGTCGGCCAGACCGGCGACGTTTTCTGTTGAACTGGGCGACTGCTCAGATCGCGATTCTGCTCGCCTTCCTACCCTGGCTGATTCTGGCGTTACAGCGGATGCGTACCTGGTCCTCGACGCAACCTTTCGAGTTCGGGGCTTTTCTGCGCCTGTACTGGACGGTGCTCAGCGTGGGCATCCCGGTGGATGTGGAGAAGTACCTGTCGCAGACAGGGCTGGTGGCCCTCGTTTTCGTCCTGGGCCTGGGCGCAGTGGTGTGGACTGCGCGGCGTGAGACGTACACGCGATTGGGCTTGCTGCTCCTGCTTCTCTGTCTGATCCTGCCACCTCTCGTCGTCTACCTGGTCTCGCTACCCCGTTCTCTGTTCTACGCGCCGCAGATCACCCCCCGTTATCTGCTGATTTTCGCTCCGACCTTTTACCTCGCCCTTGCCTGGGGGCTGCGCTCCCTGGGCCGCCGCCACTGGATCATCGCCCTTATCCCTGCTCTGGCGGTAGGCTGGGTCTTTCACTTCGGGCTGGAGAATTATTTCTCCGGTCGCTACTTGCTGGACGACTACAAATCGCTGGCCGCCACCCTCCGAGCCTACTATCATCCCGGCGACGCCGTGGTGTTGTACACCGATATGGACTGGCCGGTCTTTACCTATCACTGGGCCGGTCCCTGGAAAGGTGTGCCCAATCCCATTCAGTACTCCGCCCAGGCAGCAGAGGAATTCTTGCAGCCCATCTGGAACGACGCTGAGGGAGTTTGGCTGGTGGTCACACCCTACGCGGGGAGCAGTGATCCACAACGGAATATCCCTGCCTGGCTGGAGAGCCGGGCGCGACACGTTGAATGTTTTCGTTTTGAGAATGAAGACCTGTGTCTGTACGCGCGTACCCCAGAGCGGGAGCGCACTGCCCTTACATTGGCTTCGCCGGACATCCCCCACCCGATGCACGTTAACCTGGAGAACGGTCTGGCGCTGGTTGGGTACGAGCAGGCCATCACCCGCTTTCAGAGCGGGGATGTTGTGCACCTCTTTTTGTACTGGCAGGGAACCGCAGCGGCGCATGCCGAAGTGGGGCTGGTGGATGTAACGGGGCAGGCGCATGAAATCGTGCGCGTGGAGGTGAATCCGGCCCGGTGGGGTGGGGAGGATATTGGTCGCACCCAGGTGGATTTGGTGATCACTCAGCGCGTGCCCAGTGGTGAATACGCCTTCGCTCTCCGCGCCGAAGGTGAACAGGAGTGGGGCGTCCGGTTTGGCAAGGCCGCAGTGCGTCGGACGCGCAAGCCAGGGCTGTCTCCCGCTGAGGTGACCATCTCCCACCCGCTGAACCTGGTGCTCGGCGGGCGTATCCGCCTGCTGGGTTACGACTTAGAGGCGACCATCTATCACCCTGGCGATACGGTGAATCTCACATTGTACTGGCTGGCCGATGAGCCGGTAGGTCAGCGGTACAAGGTATTCACTCATTTGCTGGGTGAGACCTACAATCCCGCCTCGGGCAACTTTCTGTGGGGGCAATGGGATAGTGAACCAGTAGGGGGCAAAAGACCGACGACTTTGTGGTTACCTGGCGAGGTCATTGTGGATGAATACGCTATTCCGCTGTCGGCGCAAGCCCCACCGGGCCGTTACCAGGTCGAGGTGGGAATGTATTGGGGAGCAAGCGGCGAGCGCCTGCTGGTGACCGATGACCTAGGTCAACCGTTGGGTGACCACATCATGCTGGAGGAGTTACAGGTAATACCATAGGTGCGAAAAGGTGCGATGCACCTTCGAGGTGCATCGCACCTTTACGGATAGATTATCTCTAACCGTTCGACAAGTTGCTCATCGTCAATCGCACCGGAATGCCAGGCGGACAAATCGGTTATGGAAACCCGCACCCCCAGACGAAAGGTGCGTTGTTCGGCCCGTTCGTCCCATACCTCAATCCGCACCTGGTCAAACGGACAACGTTTCTCGTCGCGGGTCTGAAGGGCGACGAGAAAAGCTTGCGTGATTCCTTCCCATGCATCGTCGAAACTGTTGATAGGCCGGTCACGGCACAGCCAGACGAGTTCAAAGCGGCCATCGCTGGTCACTTGCACGGCGCCCACCATCCGATGAGCGTGCATCGCCATGCCCGCCTCCCGCTGGCATACCAGGCAGTCCACACTTACCGGCGGCAGAGTGGGGAATGGAGTAGGGGTTGGCAATGGGGTAGGCGTGGCCGTGGGCAGAGCAGCCAGAGTAGCCATGATCTCTGCCGCCGTCGGCTGGTGACCGCCCAGGGCCAACACTCCCAGCGAACCCAGAACCATCATGTTGGCCATTGCCAGAAGGGCCAGGATCGCTAATTGCTTTTTGGTCATTGCCCCTTCTCTGTGAGTTACGCAGGCGATGCTTGCTGCAGGCCATCGCAGCGTGATGCGTGGCGCGTAAAACGTGAGGCGTGAAATGTGAATTCACGCCTCACGTTTTCACATTTTTGCATCAAGCTCCGTACTTGGTGAGACGCAGAGCATTGGCCATAGCCAGAGGCAACAAATCAGTAGCCGGAAAGGTGCCCAGCCCACCACGCATACACGCTCGTTCGCCGAATTGAGTGACCTCATCAGCACGGCAGTAAGGTGACCAGAGCAAAGTGGGCACCGGATGCCAGCTATGGGATTTAAGCAGTGCGGGCGTGGAATGGTCGCCCGTGACGATGACCACTGCTGGTTTGAGAGCTAAAATCTCAGGCAACACCTCATCCACATGCTCAATAATGCTCACTTTGCGGGCGAAGTCCCCATCCTCCCCGGCCGAGTCGGTCTTTTTCACGTGGAAGTAGAAAAAGTCATATTCCTCCCAGTGCTCTTTAAGGGTGGCGATTTCATCTTCGATACTATCCCCGGTGGGCAAAACGTCCATGCCCACCAGTTTCGCCACCCCACGGTACATCGGATAAGTGGCGATGGCCGCCAGACGCAAACCATATATATCGCCCATTTGCGGCAATCCGGGTTCTTTAGATAGCCCGCGTAGCAGCACCATATTTGCCGGGTGCTGATCGGCCAGGATTTGCCGGGCCTGAGCGATCCACTCATTGACCAGGGCCGCCGTCGCTTCCGCCGGCGGCGAAAGAGCTTTCACCGGCAAGGGCGGCACGCCCAGTTGTTGGGGATCGGTCTCGCTGAGTTCAGCCACCAGACCCGGACCCCGGAGAACCAGCACAAAACGATAATCCTGTACTGGTTCGACGAACACCTCCACGCCGGGCAGGGTGATCTGGCGCAGCATGGCCACTAACTCCACGCATTTCTCGGTGGGAATACGCCCCGCGCGGCGGTCAACGATCCGCCCTTCCGCATCCACCGTACAGAAATTGCCCCGCGCGGCCAGATCATCCTTTTCCAGGGGGAAACCAATGCCGCATGCTTCCAGCACCCCCCGTCCTATCTCGTAGCGGAAGGGGTCATAGCCAAACAAAGCCAGATGCCCGGGACCGCTGCCAGGGGTGATCCCCGGCCCTACCGGCAGGCTCAGCCCGCAGATGGATTCCCTGGCCAGAGCATCCAGATTAGGGGTATGCGCGGCCTCCAGTTCCGTGGGGCCACCTGGTTCCAGCGGCAAACCTCCTAAACCATCCATCACCAGGAGGAGAATTTTGCCCTGTCCGGAGACGTGCAACTCGCGCATCAATTCAAAATCGTGCATCACCTCTGCTCCTTAAAAATACACAATGCACAATTGCAGAATGCACAATTACACGATTTCACTCCACCCAAACATTGCGCATTGTGCATTGTGCATTGTGAATTGCGGCCTCAGCGTATAGCCAACTCCGTCTGCGTATCGAAGAGGTGGATATTATCCATATTCAGCACCGCTTCGATCTCCATACCCACTCGCGCTCTGGTCCGCGGATCAACACGGGCGATGAAACTCTTCCCACCCGTTTCCAGGTAGAGGAACACCTCGTTGCCCATCAGTTCGGTGACCTCTACCGTGGCCTTGATTCTTCCCTGGGTAATGCCAGGCGCGACGAGCTCAGGATCGTAGATGTCCTCGGGGCGAATGCCGAAGATCACCCGTTTGCCCAGATAATCGCCATATACCCTGGCCTTGTCGGCTGGCACTTTCAGACGGAAGGTCCCACCGTCAATGTACATCTCTTCTTTTGTGCCGGTCAGGGTGACGTCGAAAAAGTTCATCGAGGGGCTGCCGATGAAGCCAGCGACGAAGACATTCACCGGATAATCGTAGAGGCGCTGGGGGGTGTCGAACTGCTGGAGAATACCGTCTTTGAGCAGGGCAATGCGCGTGCCCATGGTCATGGCTTCAGTCTGGTCGTGAGTGACGTAAATAAACGTAGTGCCCAGCCGATGATGGAGCTTGCTTAGTTCGGCGCGGGCCTGCACCCGCAGCTTGGCATCCAGGTTGGAGAGAGGCTCATCCATGAGGAAGACCTGGGGTTCGCGGACGATGGCCCGTCCTACCGCCACCCGCTGACGTTGCCCACCAGAGAGCTGTTTGGGCTTGCGATCCAGTAACTGCTCGATGCCCAGCATCTGGGCCGCCTCACGCACACGACGATCAATCTCACTTTTAGGGGTCTTGCGCAGCTTGAGGCCAAAAGCCATGTTATCGTACACGCTCATGTGCGGGTACAGGGCGTAACTCTGAAACACCATGGCGATGTCCCGGTCCTTGGGCGGCACGTCGTTAACCAGACGATCACCGATGTAGATATTGCCCTCGGTGATTTCCTCCAACCCGGCCAGAAGGCGAAGAGTTGTGGTCTTGCCACAGCCGGAAGGGCCAAGCAGGACAAGGAATTCCTTGTCCTCGATTTTGATGTCGAAGTCGTTGACTGCTATTACGTCACCGAAACGCTTAGTAACGTGCTCGTAAGTAACACTGGCCATCATTCCCTCCTTTTGCAATTTTTCGTTTATTGCTACACTCCCATCTCAGTGAGCGGGAGTCAAATCACACCTGGATGACCTTTATTCCCAGTTCAGTCAGGTCCCAAACCACGGACGGATCGGCGTCCCGGCCGGTGATGATGACATCAGCGCGGTCTATGGGCGCCAGTAGGGCCGTCGCCACCCGGCCCAGCTTGTTATGGTCGGCGACGACGACAACCTGGGGAGCAATCTCCAATGCGGCACGCATCATGGTCACCACCGGCAATGACTCTCCGGTAAGGCCATCAGGGATGCTCACCCCTCCTACACCGATGATAACCCTATCCGCCCGCAACTCCCGCAAGGTTTGCTCGCCAACATGTCCGATCAGAGCAGCTTCAGGACGCTGCACCTGACCGCCGGTGACGATCACGGTCACGGCGGAATATCTGGTGAGAAAATCGGATATGTCCAGGGCGTTAGTGATCACCGTCAAATTGCCCCGACTGGCCAGATGTCGGGCCACGGCCATCGTGGCCGTACCCGGTCCTAAGAACACCGTCTCTCCGGCATTCACCAACGCGGCTGCTGCCTGCCCAATGCGGTCCTTCTCGTCATCTACTCGCTGCCCCAAGTCGTCGCCATGATCCCGGGCGGCGACCGCGCCCCCGTAAGCCCGGCTGGCCAGACCTCTCTGCACCAGAGTCTCCAGGTCACGGCGGATGGTGGAAGCGCTGACCCCGAAGCGAGCGCTCAAGGCAGCGACCTGTACCGCACCTTGCTCCCGGATCAATTGAGCGATGATCCGTCTACGCTCCTCGCTCAGCACCTCAGCACTCCTCTCATGGGGCAAATAATTGGCGCTTATATTAGCACACTTGCGCGTATTTGTCAAACTGATTCTGCGCAATCTTGCGCGCTTTTGATTTATCCTGCATTGTAGACAAGTTTAAGCTTGTCCTACGCACGAGGTTGACGAGCAACACACTTTATGCTAATATATCTCCCGCTTCTGATACCCCCACCAGGAGGCCGAACGTGTCGCACGACTTGGGCTACAGTTTCCGTCCCGCCAGGCCAGCCGATGCGCTGGCCTTGCAGCGGCACTGCTTTCCCACTCAATCGGTGGAAGAAGTAGCCAGCTATTTGAACTGGTGCCTTCGCCAGGCAGAAAGTGGACGGCTGGTGCGTTTAGTGGCCGAGGCCAACGGTGAGGCGATTGCCAACGCCCAGTTGACCTTGCACGGCGAGATAGCGGAGATCGGCAGCCTGGTGGTGGCCGAGAATTACCGGGGTTGTGGGATCGGGACGGCGCTTATCACTACTCTGCTGGAAGCCGCCCGTATGCATGGCGCGCAAGCGGTGGAGATAGGTGTGCAGCCGGACAATGAAGACGCTTGCGCGCTCTACACCCGCCTGGGCTTCGTGCCCCATCGTCAGGTCGAGACCAGATATGCTCCCGGCGGACGTGTGCTTTACCTGCGCCAAACGATAACCACCCCACTTTCCTTGCCCTGACCGACCGGAAAGTACCTTGCAAGTGAGATTCTTGCTTTTTGGGGGGATGGTTCATTTTCTGGAGGAAATAGGTTTACACTTTTGAGGCCCAGAGA
>JANLFX010000119.1 GCA_024653325.1 Anaerolineae bacterium | reverse complement strand
ACGCTGACCGGCCTGTTCGTTTACTTACCGTTCGCTATAGTGGACATGAGCGTATACCACTATTTGCACCCCAGCGAGAAATGCCCCTCTACCGTATTCCCCACCGGTTTCTGGTGAGTTTCCTGTGGTCGGTGCTGACATTGCAGCCCCGGTCATTTGCCCGCGACGCACGAGTGGCAGTAACAGGCTTGCGCCCGGAACCAGAGGTGCTGGAAGGCGAACACGTTCCCCCTTCCGGCCCGTGTCTGGTGGCGTGCAACCACTACAGCCGGCCGGGGTTCGACGCCTGGTGGCTGGCGCTGGCGATCACGGCGGCAGTGGCTACCCACCGCGCCCCCGATGCTGATTCCGAAATCCATTGGGTGATGACCGCGGCGTGGACCTTCCCCGAAAGCCCCTGGAAGCACCGGATTCTGACTCCCCTCACGCGTTGGGCCTTCGACCGCGTGGCCCGGGTGTACGGCTTTGTGACCATGCCGCCGATGCCCCCCGACCCTCGCGAGGTCGAGGCACGTGCCCTGGCGGTGCTGCGCACACTGCGTCTGGCCCGGCAGGTTGTGCAGGTTGGGGGCATGATCGGGCTAGCCCCCGAGGGACAGGACGTTTCTGAAGGCCTGGGCCGGCCGCCTGAGGGCGCGGGGAGGTTTTTGGCGCTGCTGGTAGAAACGGGGCTTCCGGTATTGCCGGTGGGGGTGGCGGAAGCCGGAGGACGGCTGCGCGTCTCTTTTGGACCGCTGTTCGTGCCGGAGATTCCGCCGGAGCGGGACGAGCGAGATCGGATGGTCGCCCGGCAAGTGATGGCGGCTATTGTCCGCCAGTTGCCGGTAGTGGATGGCCAGTCGGGTGACATCAGATAACAGTCACCTCCGAGGTGATTGTCACCTGACCTGAAGGAGGACTCCTATGCGCAAGCCTTGTTTCGGACTCATCGCCCTGGCTGTTCTATTGATCTGGATCGTCCCGGTGGCGGCAGAGGATACCATTCGCGTCTATTACGCCGGGCCAGATGGCAGTGTACGCACGGCGCTTGGCCTGGCCGGGGATTTCGTTCTGGTCTCCGACCTGACACAGGCCGACGTCTTTGTCCTCAACGGCGTCGTCCCCGATCCGGCCGGGATCGCCGCGCGCGTGCAGGAAGGGGCGGGGTTGGTGCTCATCATGGGCCCCGACCTGACCGCCGAATCGGCGGAGGCCGTGTTGGGGATACCGATGAGCCTGGAGCGCCTCGATGACCCCATCGGCCTGACTGTCTTGAAAGGGATCACCGACCCGCTGTTGAGCGAGATCGTCTGGACCAGCGCGCCGCGGGTTCGCCAGCGGTATGAGGTGATGACGCCGGTATCGGCTCTCACCCCGCTCGTGGTCGGCTACGAGGACGGCTCGTGGGTGGTGTGGTCTGTCCGGAATGCTTACGTTATCAACGCCTTTCTGGACGAGGCCAACCCCCAGTTTCAGAGCTGGGGATATTTCAACTATCTGATCTACCATCTGACGGCGCGGGCGGCGGGACGGACGCCGCTTTCTTTCGCCGACTATGCTGGCTCACCGGTGCCGCACGCCCGTGAGCGCGCTTTTCTGTTCATCGCTCTGGCGGGGATGGTATTGCTCTCAGGTGGCATTTTCTGGCTTGTGCGACGCTACAGTCTGGCCCATCCGGAGGTGCTCGACATCCTGGTGGCCAACCGGGAGGAGTTCACCGCACGAGAGGCGGGCACCGATTGGGAGGACGTAGGTTTCCATCGCCCGCTGGGTGGGTTCATGGTGGCCCTCATGCTGGGATTGATCATGTTCATCCCGCTCATCATTTATCAGAATTTGATCCTGCCGGTGTACATTCTACCTTCGGCACAGGCGTTGGGCATGTGGGGGCGGGTGACACAGTTCTTCAATCTGATCTGGATGCTGTTTGACATGGGCACCAGTGCCGCCTTTATCAAGTTCTTCGCCCAGTATCGCGTGCGCGACCCACGGCGGGCGGTGCTGTATGGGCAGGTTTTCGTCTGGTGGCAGGCTTTATCGGGCGCTTTCCAGGTGGCTCTGGTTACTGCTGTGGCCGGGACGCTGTTGCCGCGCACACCCTACGCTCTGTACACCTGGAGCATTATCATCCACACCATGATTCAGATCCCCGGCTTCTATCAGGTGATGCGCCATGCGCTGATGGCCTGGCAGCGTTTCGACTATGCCCAGATCCTGGATGTGGGTCTGTATGTGATTTTCCCGATAGTCGCCCAGCCGGTGCTGGTTACCCTGCTGGTTCTTTGGGGCAGGGCCCATCCTGTCTTCGGTATGGCGATGGGCGGTGTGCTGGGGTTAGGATTGGCTGGTTATGCCAGCGAGGTGTTGGCTTTCCTTCTAGGCTTGTGGCTGTATCGGCGGCTGGGCTACAATGCTCGTGTGCTGTTCCTGGCCCACTTTGACTGGGAAACGGTGAAGCGCGCTTTCCGCTTCGGCTTGTTCGAAATGCTGGGTTCGGTAGCCTGGATGGTGGGCCAGGCTGCCGAAGTGCTCATCACGCAGTTGCGGCTGGTCAATTACAACGAGGTGTGGGGCAACTGGGGCATCGCTCAGAATTTCATCTTCGCTTACCAGGTACTGCAAACTCTGTATGCCAATCTGATGCCCTCCATCTCCGAGGCTATCTCTCACGCCCGCCGCAAGTTGAGCCAGTACTACTCAGCCATGGCTTACAAATGGGGTGGCATCATCAGCGCCTACATCGGCGCTGTGCTGCTGGCGGTCGCCGACCGCTTCATCCTGGGAGCCACCGGCCCCGAGTTCGTGCGTGCCGCTGCCTACGCCATACCGCTCATCATCTGGGGGGCGGTGCAGTACCCCTCGTGGGTGGGTGATGAGGTACAACTGGGCGCTAATCGTCCCTATCTTAAGTCAGCGCTGGTAGCCGGGGAGCAGACGATCCGCATCATTCTCGCCCTGATTCTGCTGGAGCGGTTACAGATCAATGCGTTGATTATCGCCTACTTTGTAGGTCTGTCGGCCAAGGACATCACGGCCTATTTCATCAATCACCGCCTCTGTTTCCCGCAACGTTTCTACTTCTGGCAGTCGTTAGGAGCCCCATTGTTGGCCGGGGCGGCGCATTACGGGGTGCTGCGCTGGTTGACCGGTCTCATCTGGCAGAGGGACCAGGTGACCAGTGTGCTCATCTTTTTCATCGGCATTCTGCTCTCCTACCCGTTGTTCGCTTTCTTCTATGGCCTGTTCGGCGGTTGGGACGATGAGACGTTGAAGGAGCTGCGGCGTGCCGTGGACTTGAGTGCTTTGATGAAACGTTTTGCCTGGCTCTTTTGGGCGGCGACGGCCCTGGGGGCGCGGGTCAGTCCTCTGCACGGGCGATTCCCCATTGACATCCGGGATGCTGCCCTGATCGAGGCCCGCTCATTGACGGAGGAACGGGTCGAGGTATAGCTGTTTAATAGCCACAGAAGCACACGGAAAACACGGAAACCTCCGCGTGCTTCTTGCGTGTTTCTGTAGCTGTGATTCTGTATTCATAGCTGGCCTGCTCGGTGGTCACCGGCGTAATGCCGGACACGATCAACACGGCTCGCTCCACCTCGGTTCCTAATCCCCGCAGTTCTAACTGCCCCTGCTGCGATTCATCTAACGCCATGCGTTCTACCCGGAGCGGCTTTCCTCCGGACCCGAAAGCCACGAGTTGGACAATGAACCGCTGGGGTAGCACGTTGTCCACGCGGACGAAGCCGGATGCCTGCCAGCCGTCATTACTGTTCTCTACATCGTCGTGGTAATCTAATTCCGGAATGCTGATGTCGTCTATCAGCCAGCCGGGGCGATTGACTACATCATCGGTGACGTACTCGAAACGGAGCAACACCGGCTTTCCGGTGTAGGGGGTGAGGTCAATTTGCTCCTGTACCCATTGCGGCGACTCACCCCCACCGCTGATCCCGGTGTAGGCCTGGCCGAAGCTGTTGCCAGCGGGATTGGAGTCGGTGGTGAAAGTGCCGGTCAGTATATCCCAGGTTTGCCCGCCGTCGGCGGAGACCTCCACGTAAGCGTAGTCCCAGTCTTTCTCGATGTCGTACCACGTCCAGAACTGCAGTGTAGCCTGCGACAGCCCGCTCAGGTCGAAGGCGCGGGTAAGTGTCATGTCGCTTTCGTCACCACGCATGGAATACCACACGTATTTCCCGCTATGGGCGTCGGTATTGGCCAGTTTTACTTCGGTGGAACCGGTGAATTGGATGGTCAAGTCGCCTGTGCCCAGCAGTTCGATGTAGTCAGCGGCGTATTGCTGCACAGTGCTCGCCCGCTGGTCTGGGTAGATGGTGTGGGTATAGTCAATGTTCGCCGGTCTCACCTCCAGAGCGCGGTATCCGTAGCGACCGTCCTCCATGGTGGGGTTATCCACCAGATTAGCCACCAGCCAATCGGCAAACACTTGATCAAAGGTTAATCCGTAATTGGAAAGGACGGCATCAAACCCGGCGATGCCATTAGCCTGCTGAGCCACGACGGCGCGCATCGCTTCCTGGCCAAAGCGGTCCATAAAATAGGCCATGAACAGATAGCTGGCTCCATAGTGAGCAAAGGACTCTTCTTCAGACCAGGTGTTGAGCTGAAGGTCAGGCTGGCTGGTGAAAGCCTGTGGCGAGTTTCCGACATCGTGATGGTTCAGGTGAGCAGCCAGTTCGGCGCATCCTTCATTGACCCAGCCCTCCTCGTTGCGGTCGTTGTACCAGTGGATCATGTGTTGGAACTCGTGGGCCAACACTCCATCGTAGAAGTCGGTATTCGGCGAGATGCTGTCCGCCGCCAGGTAGAACATCTCTTTTTCGTTGGAATAGGGATGGGCTAGACGCGAGTATTCGTCGGCGCTGGAGTAGTAGCCGGCCACGCCGGAACCCAGGTTGGCGGTGTGCAGGATGTGCAGGTGCACGTCATTGTCCACACCCGGCGTCCACTCGCTGCCGAAAAACTCACGATTAGTGGGATAGGTTTCGGCCTCAAAGCGCTCTGCTGAACGGGCCAGAGCCCGCTCGTTCACCGCGTATCCTTCCTGAACCCACACGTACAAGTGCGGGGTCACGTAGTATAACCTGGCGGTGACGGTGAAGTGCTCGCCGGTGTCCATGTTGCCCACCCAGAAAACCTCGGTATCGCCCACCTGGTAGCGGGGTGGGTTAACGCTAACCACCTCGGGGATGGGGCGCGAGGGATGCTTGAGGCGCGTGGCCAGTTCGCGCAGGTCCCGTTCTGGAATAAATGCCGAGGTAATCAATTTCTCAGTGGTTTGCCCATCGTTCGTGGGCGGGGTCGGGGTGTAAGCGATGGGCAGGACCGCGGTCGGGACGGGCGTTTCTGTCGAGGTTGGGATAAGTATTGCCGTCCCACCGCACACCGCGCACATCACCACCAGGCTGCAACACAGCCCGAGTAGCGCGGCGATAAGAATCACTGTGATGTTATCTCTCACCTATTATCCTCTTGAACCGGTCCTCTTTTGAGTAGTTCCAGGACTTGATCGGCTAACGTGTCGCGGTTGGCCCCGCAAACCTCGATAACCGTCACCTGGGGATTGTTTTTGATGGCATCGCTCCAGGGATGGGAGTAGAGCATGATGGTGCCCACTATATCCCGATCACTGGCGAGGGCTTCCATCACCGCGTCCCGAAAAGAATCGGAGAGCATTTCCATTTTGCCAATCTCATCAATGACCACCACCTTTTTGCTGGCGATAGCCTGGCGGATGGCGGTGACGCCTACGGCTTGCAGGTCGCGTAGATTGACGCCGTACTTGCCGACGTGAGGGGCATCCTCCAGCCGGATGTGGGCTAACGTACCTTCCCGCCCGCTGGTAGTGACCAGCTTGAAGCCCACTCGCTGGCCTCGCTCGCGAATCTCCTCGGTGTAGAATCCGCCGCAGGCATCATCCAGGGCGGTGACGATTTGTTTGATAATGGTGGTCTTACCCACCCGTGGCTGTCCGGTCAACAACACAGCACGTCCCATGCTGACTACCCTTTCACCCGTTCGATACGCGCGCCCAGGGCCTGGAGTTTTTTCTCCAGGGATTCATATCCCCGGTCAATCTGTCCGATGTTGCCGATCACACTCTGGCCGCGGGCGCACAAGGCGGCGATGACCAGCGCTATGCCGGCGCGGATGTCCGGGCTTTCCAGCGGTGCGCCGTGGAGCTGTGCCGGACCGACCACGACGGCGCGGTAGGGATCGCACAGGATAATGCGCGCGCCCATGGCGATAAGCTTGTCCACGAAATAAAGACGGCCTTCGTACATCTTTTCATGGATGAGAACGGTGCCTGCCGCCTGGGTGGCCACTACCACGGCAACGCTCATCAGGTCCGTGGGAAAAGCAGGCCAGATGCCGTCGTCAATTTTGGGTATCGCCCCACCGAAGTCGGGGATCACGCGCAGATGCTGGTGGCCGGGGACGAAAACGTCCTCGCCTCGTACCTCGACGTTCACGCCCAGGCGGGCAAACATCAGGCGGGTCATACGTAGATGCTCCGGCACCGCCTTCTTGATGAGCACTTCGCTGCCCGTCGCGGCGGCCAGCCCGATGAAACTTCCCACCTCGACGAAGTCCGAGGCGATCTCCCATTCGCCGCCGCCCAGCCGTTCCACTCCGTGGATGGTCAGCGTGTTGGTGCCAATGCCCTCAATGTGCGCTCCCAGGGAGTTCAGAAAATGGCACAGGTTCTGGACGTGGGGCTCGCAGGCCGCGTTGCGGATGATCGTCGTTCCCTGAGCGCGACAGGCAGCCATAATTGCATTCTCGGTGCCGGTCACGCTGGCCTCGTCCAGAAAGATGTCCTGGCCGCGCAGGCCCGCCGTGTGCATCTTGTACCCGTCGTCCAGTTCGATCTCGGCTCCCAGCGCGCGCAGGGCACTGAGGTGCGTGTCCACCCGCCGTCGGCCGATCACATCTCCGCCAGGCGGGGGGAGTTTCACCTGTCCGCAGCGGGCTAGCAGTGGCCCGACAAGCAGGATAGAAGCCCGTATCTCCCCACAGAGAGCCGGGTTCAGAGCGGTGCGTGTAAGCTGTCGGGCCTGGAGGGCCAGTTCATGCGGTCCCAGTTCTGTAACGTCCACTCCCAGCTCACTCAGCAGGGCGAGCATCGTTTGCACGTCCCGGATGCGTGGGACATTGCGCAGTACGATGCGTTGCTTGGTGAGAAGGGAAGCGGCCAGCAGCGGCAACGCCTCGTTCTTGTTGCCACCGGGCACTACCTCTCCTCGCAGTGGGAATCCCCCTTCAATTACAAATCTATCCATTGTTCTCCACCAATCCTATACCCGACCATATTCTCCATCCAGGCATCCAGGTCGGGATCTGGATTTTCCAGAGCCGCGCGGATGGCTGCCCAATCGGGGATGAGCCGGTAGTTGTATCCGGTTTCGTTCTCCCGCACCTCGATGGCTGCCAGACGGGGCTTGACCAGGTGCTCGATGAACATGTCTAACAGATCTGCCTCGTGCTCGTCGGCCGACTGGAAGCACAACCAGTTTTCGGGGATGAGCAACTGCCGCTGGCGCAGATGGAACAGGCATATAGCTATGTTTACCTGTTCCAGCACAGCGGTCAATCGTTCTGCCTCTTGGCGAATGGCCTCCAGTTGGGCCTCGGCTTCGGCCAGGCGTTGGCGACGGCGTTCCACTTCTTTCAACGCCAGGCGTGTACCGAACAGCCAGTCTATCAGTAGCAGGCCGGCGAACCACAACCTTTGTCCGATGTTCACCGCTTTCTACCTCCGCCGCACGTGGACCCTGTCCCCTATATGGACGCTCAAACACCGGGCGGCGTTCCCTCCGGTGACGGCTATCTCCAGATAGCCGTCGCTACCGATCAGGGCCAGGGGTTCTCCTGGTTGTCCCTGAGCATACGTTACTTTTAGCCCGGTGATAAACTGCCCGCCGATTTCAAAAACCAAAGCCTCGTCTGGCCACGGGATGTCCTCTCGACGCAGGTTGGTGATCACGTTGCCGAAGCGGTCCACGTGCATCACCTGGCCGACCAATGAACCATCCGCCTGCGTCTGGGGGCAGGGCAGGGGGAAGGTTATCAGGTCGTAAATTGGTTCTCCCAGCTCGGTGACAGGCACGCCGCGGGCCAGATAAGCCGCCGCCGGGGCGAAAATGTCCCGACCGTGAAAAGTGCTGCTCACCTGGGCCAGATGGTACCGGGGATTGGTCAGGCTGACGGCAGCCTGCGGCGGGCTGATGGCCAGGACATAGCTGAGCACGCCGTTATCCGGAGCGACAAAGGTCCCCTGGGCGGTGCGCACGGCGATGGCCCGCCGTTCGCTGCCCACACCGGGGTCTACGACGACCAGGTGAACGGTATCGGGTGGGAAATAAGGCACGGCGGTGGATAGCACGTAGGCGGCATCGCGCACGTCCTGAGGCGCGATGTCATGAGAGATGTCCACCAGGGCAACATGAGGGGCGATGCTCAGGATCACCCCTTTCATTACGCCGACGTATCCGTCTTTCCAACCGAAGTCGGTGAGTAGAGTGATAATGCTCATGTTTTGGTTACTGGTTGCTGGTAGTGACGCCCAGGCCGATCAGCAGCCAGAAAATGGCCACGGCATGCGGGTAACTGAACATGGTGTGGTCAGCCAGACCGCCGACCAGTGCGCCGGCAATGGCTGAAAGCAGGCCGAGCAGGATAGCCTCCAGGCGCGGGTCGGCGCGGGCACGCCAGAAAGCGAGGCCCACATACACGAAGAATACGAGCATCGCCAGCAGAAACGCAGCCAGACCTACCAGCCCCATCTCCGCGGCGATAATCAGGTAAAGCATGGACACGCCCAGATACAGGTCAATGTCCGGCGCGTCAATGAACCCCACTCCCAGCCACGGATAGCGTTGGATCAGGCGCAGGACGTCTTTGTACTCGCCAAGACGCATCTGCATGGACAGCTCCTCGCCTTCCAATCCCTTGATGAAGTGGCTGACGTATGGCTGAGTCTGGGGCAGGAACCAGAACAGCAGGCCTAAAATGACCAGCACGAGAAGCAGGCGGCGGTATTTCACCAATCCCAACAGGCTCAGTGCCACCGCCAGGCCGACCATGGAACCGCGCGAATAGGTGAGGTACAGGCACAGAAGGATGGTGCCCAGCATCGCTGCCAGCCATTTGCGGGCGATCAGTGGGCGGCGGGCGAAGAGCTGGGCTCCGACCAGGGCGCCGACCATGACCAGCAGCGCTCCCAGGATGTTGGGGTCTACTGAGGTAGCGATGGCCCGCAGCGGGCGCTCCGGGGCATCGTAAATGTAGCGCAGCACATTCGATCCCGATGGGTAACCGAAGATGGCCAGCCTGGACAGGATGCGCACCGTCCAGTCGTGGGGGAGCACGTAGAAGACGATGCCGATGGCCGCTTCCAGTGTGCCCAGACCCATAATGCCCAGGATCAGTTGTTCCACCTCTCGTTGTTTGCGCACGCAGTTGATCACCAGGAAAAACAGGGCGATGCTCAACATGGTTTCCCCGAAACGGCGCAGGGCGTTGGGGGTGGGCGAGGCATGGGCCAGGCCCAGGGTGAAGGAAATCACTGCCAGCAGCATGAACAGCAGCACCGGCAAAGCCAGCGGTGAAGCGATGAATTCCCCCTGCTGGCGGGTGGCGATGCGGGCGAGCCACACGAAGAATACTACCCCGAACACCACATCCAGAAAAGTGGGCGTAAACCCTATCTTGACCGGCAGGGAGCCAAAGGGCAACAGGCAGATCACTGCGATCACAGCCAGCAGCCCCCATTGGGTGCTGCGCAGCATCAGCAATCCGCCGACGAGCGCCAGTATCAGGGCCACGGCTATCACCGGACCCAAATAGCCAAACAGGGCGCCTACCAATAATCCGCCCAGCAGGCAGACGAGCACTACCACGCCTGTCGCCAGCCAGCGATTGGAAGAGGCCCAAATGTCCTGAAGCCAATCCAGCGTTCGATTCTGCACAAAAACCTCCCGGTCACCGGTCACCCGATTAATCTGATTAACCCGATAGCTCCCGTCGGCTTAATCAGTTTAATCGGCTGACCGTTATTGTACCTCAATCGCGCTAGAAAGCAACACGCGGTCGCCCAGGTCTGTGCCATCTTCGCCTCGTATCGGCAGGCGTTCCACAGTTGCCGGATCATACATCCCCAGCTCCAGGGCGTATTTTCCTGGCGGCGCGCCGATCTCCAGGGCGATGTCGTACTTGTCCACGATGATCTCATCCACGGCCCACTGCCCGGTGGGGTAGGTGGCGTACACCGGCGGGTTGTCCTGCTGTCCGCGCAGCCAGCCGGTGGGGTCCAGCAGGTGAGTGAAGACGGTGTAATCCTGATGAATCGGCACCGGAGTCTGCCAGTAAAGAGTGAGATGCACCGTCTCCCCCGGTGCGAAGACTAAATCGCCGTCGTCGCCCTCCAGCCGATAGCCCAGCAGGTGGATGTCATCACCCAGCACGACGTTGAGGGGTTGCATCGTCGGCAGGAAGGCTTGTGGGGTGAGGTAGAGGTCCAGGCGGAAAGAAGCCACGCGCTGTTCCTGCACCTTGTCGCAGTAGCGGTCCAGCCAGTTGCCGACGAAGCCGGTGGCGTCCCAGGTGGGCGCGGGGTAGGGGAGGAACCAGATGCGCCGGTGTGCGTTGCTCAGCTTTTTCAGGGTTTCGGCCTGATTGGCTGACATTTTTAACAATTGGCCGGACTAGACAAAATCCGTAAGATG